>JANWKI010000043.1 GCA_025451455.1 Ignavibacteria bacterium | reverse complement strand
CTAATAGCCACTAATAGTATCTCGCGGCTGAAACAATCAAAGATTTGAACCAAAAACAAAAAGTATATCTTCGTTTAGCTAACGGTAAGATTTTTACGGGCTTTTCTTTCGGTAAATACGCACCTGCAGAAGGAGAAGTTGTTTTTACCACAGGCATGACAGGTTATCCGGAATCACTGACTGACCCCTCATATTCAGGCCAAATACTTGTTTTTACTTATCCTTTGATCGGGAATTACGGAATTCCGAAGTACAGAAGAGATGAAACTGCTACGGAACTGCAGGCTGGTTTCGAATCCGGAAAAATCCAGGTACGCGGGATGGTGATCTCGAATTACAGCAGCAGCTACAGTCATTTTGACGCAGAGCTATCTCTGGATAAGTGGCTGGAAGAAAATAACGTGCCCGGAATATACGGAATAGATACCCGGGAACTGACGAAAGTACTCAGGACGACCGGTGTAATGCTTGGGAAGATCACAACTGAGATCGAAGAAGGCGCGCTCGATATTATCGACCCTAACTTTACAAATCTTGCCGGCGATGTTGGAATCAAAAAGCCCTTCATATATAAACCAAAAGGTAAAAGCAGGAAAAAAATACTGCTTATCGATTGCGGAGTCAAGAATAACATTATCAGAAATTTTCTGAAACGCGGCGCCGAAGTTATAAGAGTGCCTTATGATTATGACCCGGTTAATTCCGAATTTGATTTTGACGGAATATTTGTTTCCAACGGCCCGGGAGATCCTAAAATGTGCACTGAGACTATTGAGAATCTAAGGAATTCATTCAAGCTGAATAAACCGATATTCGGAATTTGTCTCGGCAGCCAGATACTGGGTCTTTCAGCGGGTGCCGATACATATAAGCTTAAATTCGGGCACCGATCACAAAACCAACCGTGTATAGAAGTTGGAGGGCATTGCTACATTACTTCACAGAATCACGGTTATGCAGTTGATAGAAATACTTTGCCAGGGGACTGGTCTGAGTGGTTCGTTAATAATAATGACGGCACTAATGAGGGAGTTAAACATAAAACAAAACCATTCTTCGCAGTTCAGTTCCACCCTGAGTCTTCCCCCGGTCCAAATGATACGGGATGGCTGTTTGATATGTTTATTGAAACAATTTAAAGATTTGTCAGATTCATCAAATTCATCAAATTCATCAAATTAGTCAGATTTATCAGATTTATCAAATTGTAAATAATGAAGTTTAATAGATTTGAAGAAATTGAAGTATGGAAGCAAACAAATTTGAAAAATCCAATTAACAAAATATTATTACTAGGTTCGGGTGCGCTGAAGATCGGCGAAGCCGGTGAATTTGATTATTCCGGCTCGCAGGCAATTAAGGCTTTAAAAGAAGAAGGTAAGTATGTCATTCTTGTGAATCCGAATATTGCAACAGTGCAGACCGATAAAGATCTTGCGGATAAAGTCTATTTGCTGCCGGTTAATCCTTATTTTGTTGAGCAGATAATAAAGAAAGAAAAGCCGGAAGGTATAATGCTCGGCTTTGGCGGTCAGACAGCCCTGAATTGCGGGCTTGAGCTGTTCAAGTCGGGGGTTTTAAAGAAATACGGGATAGAAGTGCTGGGAACACAGGTAGATTCAATTAATAAAACTGAAGACAGGGAGTTATTTGTAAAAGAACTCAACAAGATAAAGGTCAGGACTCCGAAGAGTATTGCCGTGAGAACGGTTCAGGCTGGTGTTAAAGCGGCTAAGGAAGTAGGTTTCCCCGTAATTCTGAGGGCAGGATTTGCGCTTGGCGGACTTGGTTCAGGTTTTGCAAATAATGAAAAGGAAATCACTAAAGCACTCAAAGAGGCATTTAATTATTCACCACAGGTTTTGATAGAAGAAGATTTGAGGGGCTGGAAAGAAATTGAATATGAAGTAGTAAGGGATATTTCGGATAATTGCATTACAGTCTGCAACATGGAAAACTTTGACCCCCTTGGTGTACATACCGGAGAGAGTATTGTCATCGCTCCATCGCAAACACTATCGAATGCTGAGTATCACCAATTACGCGATATTTCGATCAAAACTATCAGGCATTTTAAGATCCTTGGTGAGTGCAATATTCAGTTTGCGCTTAATCCAAAGTCAGTTACGGATGAAGGCGTGTTTGATTACAGGGTAATTGAAGTGAATGCAAGGCTTTCGCGTTCATCTGCTCTTGCATCAAAAGTCACGGGTTATCCATTAGCTTATATTGCAGCGAAACTTGCACTGGGCCATAAGCTGACAGAGCTTCAGAATTCCATTACAAAGAAAACATATTCCTGTTTTGAGCCGGCTCTTGATTATGTTGCCCTTAAGATACCGCGCTGGGATCTTGCTAAATTCCCGAGGGTTGAAGAAGAGATCGGCAGCAAGATGAAATCAGTTGGGGAAGTAATGGCGATCGGAAGAAGTTTTCCGGAAGTGCTGCAAAAAGCCATACGAATGCTTCAGGTAGGTAAATTCGGGCTCGTACTGAACAAATCTAAAACACAGACCATTAAAGAAGATATTATAACCCCTACTCCCAGAAGGCTTTTTGCAATTGCACGGGCGCTAAGGGACGGTTACTCAGTGGATGAAGTAAACAATATGTCTAAGATCGATAAATGGTTCCTGTACCAGATCGGTTTAATTGACTCATTCAGGAAACTGAAAGTTGATGAGCAAAATATTTCTGCTGACTTTTTACTCGATGCGAAGAAACTTGGATTTTCAGATAAACAAATTGGGGTACTTGCGGGAACCGATGAAGATGAAATAAGAAGACTCAGGAAAGAAAATGGGATATTACCGGTATTCAAGCAAATTGATACACTGGCAGCCGAGTATCCTGCAGAGACAAATTACCTCTATTCAACATATCACGGTGATACAAATGACATTGAAGAAACAAAAGAACGTGATGAGAAAAAGATAATGATACTCGGTTCCGGTCCCTATAAGATAGGCTCATCTGTTGAATTTGACTGGTGCTGTGTAACAACTGCAAAGTATCTTAGAACTCTTGGCTATAAGGTTATTATGGTGAATTATAACCCTGAAACTGTAAGCACCGATTATGACATATGTGATAAGTTGTATTTTGAAGAGCTGAGCCTTGAAAGAGTTTTGGATATCTATGAATTCGAAAAGCCTCAGGGCATAATAATTTCAATGGGCGGACAGATTCCAAATAACCTTGCACTTAAGCTGCATGATAACGGGGTTTGGATACTGGGGACATCACCGCACTCAATTGATAAATGCGAAGACCGCAATAAATTTTCTTCTATTCTGGATAAACTGGAAATTGATCAGCCGGTTTGGCAGGAGCTTGCCGATCTGAAGCAGGCAAAAAAGTTTTCCAACAAAATAGGCTACCCGGTTTTGATCCGCCCTTCGTATGTCCTTTCAGGCACGGCAATGAAGGTCTGCCACAATGATAGATCACTGGAAGATTACATAAAAGAACATGCCCAGATATCCAAAGATTTTCCGGTAGTAATATCAAAGTTCGAAGAAGGCGCCAAGGAAATTGAAATTGACGGTGTTGCTCAAAACGGCGAGTTGATTATCTATGCAATTTCCGAGCATGTTGAAAATGCCGGAGTGCATTCCGGGGATGCAACACTTGCTATACCGCCGCAAAAGCTTTATTTTGAAACTGTTCACCAGGTAAAAAGGATAACTAAAGCTATTGTAAATGAGCTGAAAATTACCGGTCCTTTTAACATTCAGTTCCTCGCAAAGGAAAACAAGGTTAAGGTTATTGAATGCAATTTAAGGGCAAGCCGTTCATTCCCCTTCATTTCCAAAGCAACAAATTACAACTTTATTGAATTTGCCGTAAAATCTATCTTAGGGCAGGAGATAAAAGGGGATTATAAAACCCTGGATCTTGACCATATTGTTGTAAAAGCACCCCAATTCTCATTCTCACGCCTAAGCGGAGCAGACCCAATTCTTGGTGTTGAAATGTCATCGACCGGAGAGGTTGCCTGCTTTGGCGAAACAATGGAAGAAGCCTTTCTGAAATCATTACTTTCAACAGGTTTCAGGCTTCCAAAGGAAAATATACTTTTAACGCTGGGTGATCTTGAAGATAAAATTGAATTCATGGATAGTGCCCGTAAACTTAATGAAATGGGTTACAAAATATTTGCTACTACAAACACACACCACTTATTAAAGGAAAACGGCATAAGTTCAAAGCATGTATACAAAATAAATGAAAAGAAATCACCTAATATTCTTTCAATGCTGGAGAAGAAAAAATTCGATCTGGTAATAAACACACAGTCATTAATGCATGCTCACAAAGTTGAGCGTGATGGTTATATCATGCGCCGCAAAGCTATTGACTACAATATTCCCCTTATCAATAACCTCAAAATTGCAGTATTATTCGTCAATTCCATTTATAAGTATAAGCTCGAAGATCTTGAAATTAAAAGTATGGACGAGTATTAACATATTTCAGTTTTAACTCTCTAATCTTTACTAATTTAGGTATATACCTTTAGAGTTCATTTAGTCCCTTTGAGGACATTTGAGTTTTCAATATTTCGTAAACTATTGTCTTAAATTATTATTAATTATTTATCGAAAATACTCTATTATTAGGCATATTAGAGATGGTGTTGGATATTTAACAAAGTATTTTATAAACTACTGAAATAAGTTTTCTTTGCCTGTATACTAAAATTAGAGGTATATTTGCAGTACTTAAAAGGTCTGACATCCGTAAGTAAAAAAATGGTTTTCCCGTTTACGGGATGTCAGACCTGCCGTTAGGCAGAATGCGGACTGACGGCAATTTGCCTCAGTCCGTTTTTATTATATAAATTTTATCCGGAAAAACATAAACAGGAGAAAAAAATGTCAAATTATTCAAAAAGCTTCATCAACAGAAAGATCAATGTTACAGCTTTAATCGTTTGTTTGCTGGTATTAATATTTGCAGGCTGCGGCAAGAAAAAAGAAAATCCCAATGCAAAATTTATCGGAACCTATGAAACCCAGGATACATGGGGAAGCAGTAAATCAGAAATAGGAAGCGGTTCCCTTGATTACCAGATGACAATTACCGCATCCGGCGAAGACGGTGTTATAATTAACAATGTTAACAAGACTCTTGACGGGATTAAAGGAACTATTAAAGGAGACAGCCTGATCATTGAAAAACAAACAGCGAAAAGTAAAGCAGGCAAAACTTACAGAGTAGATAATGCCGTTGGCATTTTGAGCAATAACACTCTTACAATGGATTTTGGATATGATGATTTAGAATACGGAGAAGCAATCGGTTATATTTTTGCCTCAGTAAAAGGAGTAAAGCCGGACTCCAAAAAAGAATAGCAATAACTCTCTGATCACACTTCTTTGAATGCATTTAAAACCCCGCCTGAAAATTCGGCGGGGCTTTTTTATTATGTTTTAAAAGACATTCTATAATTATAAATTTGGATTATATGCCACTCTATTGCTAAGAAGAACATTCATAATACTTGTGTTGCTTGCCATTGGTCAATTGATCTTTGCTCAAAGGTCAAAAGCACCGGCACATGAAGATAAGATCCGCACTTACGTTACTGATAAAACCGGTACTCTGAACACATCACAGATTGCATCTCTTGAGACTAAACTTTCTGATTTTGAAAAGGAAACCTCAAATCAGGTCGTAGTCTGGATGATCCCCTCTCTTGACGGGGAATCGCTGGAAGAAAAGTCATACGAAATTGCCGAACAGAACGGTATTGGACAAAAAAGCAAGAATAACGGTGTACTGCTCTTTATTGCAAAAAATGACAGGAAACTCAGAATTGAAGTCGGTTACGGCCTTGAAGGTGCCCTGACGGATGCACTCAGTGACCAGATAATCAGGAAAGAGATCACACCTCAATTCAAAAAGGGAAATTTCTACGAAGGAATTAATGCAGGCGTTGATGCCATAATGAAAGCTACAAAAGGGGAGTATACTGCTGATAAGAAAACCAGTGAAGAAAATTCAGGGTTTTCTTTTTGCTGCATACCTTTTCCGGCGCTGATCTTCTTCATTATATTCTTATTTATATTTGTTATACCGATAGTCCGCAGAATTTTCGGCGGTTCAAAAGGCAGAAGCAGCAACTGGTGGTGGACGGGCGGAAGCGGAAGCTCGTGGTCAGGCGGTTCGAGCGGCAGTTCATGGAGCGGCGGGGGATTCTCAGGAGGCGGCGGTTCATTTGGCGGAGGCGGTTCAAGCGGTTCATGGTAATTGTCAAATATCAAATAGTAAATACCAAATATCAAAAAAATAATTGATGGGTAATAAGCAGTGGATAAATAACTATATTCCTGAAGATGAGCTGAAGGAAATTCAGCGGGCATTGGATGATGTCGAAAAGAATACATCAGGCGAGATAATTATGAGCCTTAGAAGCAAAAAGACATTACTGGAAAAATTGTATTCTCATCATGAACTTGCCTTAAAGGATTTTGATACGCTTGGAGCAGCAAATACCCGCGAAAGAACAGGAATAATGATCTTCATAATTTTTGAGGAAAGATATTACGACATTATTGCTGATGAGGGTATATATGCGAAGATATCAGATGATGTTTGGAACAAAATGGAGAAAACACTGAAAGAAGAATTCAGAAAACAGAATTATTCAGCAGGTATTCTGGCTTTAGTAAAGAGTATGGGCGATGTGCTTTCAAGGGAATTTCCTACCCGTGCTGGAGCAGTAAATGATGATGAAATTGACAGGGAAATTGTGATCAATTGATCATTCTTTTGCGGGTTTATTTTTATGCTTAAATGCCAAAGTTAATGGCACTCCAATAAAACCAAAAACTTCTCTTATCTTATGCTCAAGATATCTTTTGTAATTTACCTCTACTTCATCAGGCAGGTTTGAAAAGAATCCTATTACAGGTGGTGAGTGCTGCAGTTGTGTTATGTAATTAAGCTTGATTTCTTTGTGTGACTTTGAGCGGGGAGGATTTTCCTTTATGAACGGGCTTAGCTGGGCATTCAGTTCACTGGTTTTAATCTCCTTTGCTCTTTCTTCAAATATCTTTATACCAATTTCGATTATCTTTGAGACTCTTTGCTTTGTTATTGCAGAAGTGAACATGAACGGCAGGTAGTCAAACGTTTTCAAATGGTCTTTTACTTTTTCTTCAAATATCTTTGCAGTTTTGGTATCTTTTTCGATAAGGTCCCATTTGTTGATAATTATCAGGATCCCTTTTTTCAGCTCGGCTGCTTTTGTAATGATCTCTACATCTTCCTTGCTGAGCTTAAATATTGCCATTGAAGGATCGGCATATTTGGATAATTTGCTTACAATTGTTGTTGCATCAATTACTATAATTGCAACATCACAGCGTTCGATGCTTTTATGAGTACGAAGAGCAGAATAATATTCAAGGCTTTCTGCACGTTTTATCCTGCTTTTCTTCCTTAAGCCCGCTGTATCAATTAATGTTATATCTTTTCCGTAATACTTGATAATTGAATCGATCGGATCCCTGGTTGTACCGGCAATATCAGTAACAATATTCCGGTTTGATTGAGTAAGTGCATTGGCAAGTGACGATTTCCCGACATTTGGCCTCCCGATTATTGCAAATTTCATAGCAGAAGTATCTTCTTCAACCTGATCTTCGGAAATACTTTCTGTGATCCGGTCAAGCAGTTCACCGGATCTTTTGCCAATTAACGCTGATACTTCAACCGGTTCCCCGAGCCCTAATCTGAAGAAATCATGCCTGTTGGCTTCATCAGCTTTGTTATCAACTTTGTTCAATACAAGGATTACCTTCTTATGCTCGTTGGATACTTTGTTTGCTTCCTTTCTTAATAAACGAGCGATTTCGAGATCAAGCGGCGAGATTCCGCTCTTGGCATCCACAACAAAAAGGATAATATCTGCTTCATCAATTGAGATCTTGACCTGTTCCCTGATGGCAGCTTCGAACTTGTCTTTGCTTTCGGGAACATAACCTCCTGTATCTATCAGGAAGAATTTCTTTCCGTTCCATTCAGCCTCACCGTAGTTCCTGTCACGGGTTACGCCGGGCAAATCATGCACTATGGCGATCTTTTTGCCGATCAATCTGTTAAACAATGAGGATTTCCCCACATTCGGTCTACCAACAATTGCTGCTATTCTTTGTGACATATTTACAAAGTTATCTTATTCAATAATTCATCTCAATGCATTTAATCTTAATCTATACCGGATTGAAAAACAGTATTCGGCGGGGGATTTAGCTTATTTACAGATGGGACTGTTTCAATTAACTCTTTCACTAATGAAATCCACAAACCTTATTAACGTTTCTTTGGTTTCAGAAGATTCAAAACCATTAATCTTGTCTTTTGCATTTTTGCAGTACTGCCCGGTCTTATCAATAGTATACTCTAGTCCGTTATGCTCTTTGATAAAATCCATTATTCTGCCTCTGCTTTTCGAAAGAGTTCCGTTTTTCACAAGGCTGATTATTTCCTTTGAATCTTTCTTCGATGCGTTATTGATGGAATGTATCAGCGGTAACGTAAATTTCTTTTCTTTCAGGTCAGAACCCG
>JANWKI010000042.1 GCA_025451455.1 Ignavibacteria bacterium | reverse complement strand
TGGTTAATTATTGGTGATAATCACGATAAAATGAACTTTAAGATATGTTGATTATCGTAAGTTAGTGTAAGAGGTTTATGTGAAAAACCTGAACAGACGGAATTTTTTAAAGACAGCAGCAATTGGCATTTCTGCAGGTGCTTTGGGAACAACATCAGTTAAAGCAGCTGATAAAACGCTTTCAGAAGACAGAGTTGGCATTCTGGTTGATACTGATGTTTGTGTGGGATGCAGGCATTGTGAATGGGCCTGCCGTACAGCCCATAATCTGCCTTCATCCGATCTTGAAAGCTACTCTGATATTTCAGTTTTCAAAGAATACAGACGCCCTGATTGTACATCATTAACAGTTTTAAATGAATTCAAAAACGAGAAAAATCCTCTACTCCCGATCTATGTAAAACTTCAGTGTATGCATTGTGAAAAGCCGGCATGTGTTTCTGCATGTATTGTCGGCGCACTATCAAAACGCGAAGACGGCAGTGTTGTTTGGGATGATGATAAATGTATCGGGTGCAGGTACTGTATGGTTGCTTGCCAGTTCCAGATACCTACTTATGATTATAATAAATCCATTGATCCGCATATTTGGAAATGTGATCTGTGCAGTGAGCGGCGCAAAAGCGGTCAATTGCCTGCATGTATTGATATTTGTCCTAATGAAGCACTTCTATTCGGTAAAAGAAGCGATGTTTTGAGAATTGCCAAAGACAGGATCAGGAGGAAACCCGATGTATATATAGACTACATCTATGGAGAAGATGAGATTGGGGGAACTTCCTGGATGTATATAGCTGGCAAAAGCTTCGATAAACTCAAAATGCCGCCGCTTGGAACTGATACTGCTCCCGGAATTTCTGAAGCAATACAGCACGGGATATTTTCTTACTTTGTCCCTCCGGTTGCCTTGTTTGCACTTTTGGGTACTTTAATGTGGGTTAACAAACATCGAAAGATTGATTCCGGTGAAAATAGTGAAAACACTTACCCTGATAAGGAGGAAAATAAATTATGAAACCGGAACCTGTTAAGCGGCGTTTTTTTTCTCCCGGTGTCATAATTCTAATATTGATCGCTCTTAACGGATTGGCATTTTTGGCTGTTAGGTTTTACAGCGGACTTGGTGCAGTAACAAATCTGGATAATAATACCCCCTGGGGTTTATGGATAGGTGTTGATGTTGCGGCTGGAGTTGCTCTGGCTGCAGGCGGATTTACTTCGGCTGCATTGGCTCATATATTTCACCGTGAAGATTATCGGGTAATTGTCCGCCCGGCATTGCTTACAGCTATGCTGGGATATACTTTTGTGGCTTTTGCTGTATTTGTTGATATAGGACGTTTCTATTATATCTGGCATCCGCTGGTAATGTGGAATGGCAACTCTGCACTCTTTGAAGTGGGTATTTGTGTAATGATATACATGACTGTTCTTTACATTGAATTCCTCCCGGTTATTACAGAAAGGTTCATCGGCCGTGTTAAGTTACGGGGAATACTTGCCGTACTGAATAAACCTGCAGATTCTCTCCTGAGAATTCTGGATAAAGGTCTTTCCAAAACAATGTTCGTTTTCATTATATCGGGTGTGGTTCTCTCAACACTACATCAATCATCGCTCGGCACTCTTATGGTCATAGCCGGCCAGAAGATGCACCCGCTTTGGCAAACACCAATATTGCCGCTGCTGTTTTTGCTTTCGGCTATTGCTGTTGGTTTCCCCATGATCATCTTCGAATCTCTAATTGCATCCCGCAGTTTTAATTTAAATCCGGAAACGAAAACACTTTCGAACCTCGGAAGCATGACAGCACCCATTATTGGAATATACCTGGCATTCAAAATAGGGGATATGTTCATTCGTGAAACATTCAAGTATATATTGCTATTGGATACTGCTGCCTTGCTGTTTATTTCAGAATTGGTATTAATGATAATACCATTTGTTATGTTCCTTTCAAAAAAGACATTAAGTTCATCAAGCAGGCTTTTTGCAGGCTCAACATTTGTAATTGCCGGGGTACTTCTCAATCGTATTAATTGTTTTATTGAAGCCTATACTCCGTTTTATGATCCAACTGTTTATAATCCGTCATTCGGGGAAATATCGGTTACGATAGGATGCATAGCATTGCTTGTGCTTATTTACAGGGCTGTTGTAATTTATTTCCCGGTTATCAGCCAGGAAAAGATATAGTAAGAAATAAGATCATGAACTGAATATGAAAAAATTATTTTACATACTGGGACCCCTGGTTTTAGTAGGTTTTCTAATTATTACAGCCGCTCTGCCGCAAAACGAATTGACGAAGCCTGAAGTTAAAATTGAAAACCCAAAACTAAAGGATCAAAAGAACAAAACCCCTGATTATCCATCGGAACATGTTAAGTCAGCTTTAAATTGTAAATCCTGTCATGCTTCTGAATACCCTACCAAAATGGATCCCGGTCTTATTGACTGTCCGCGGAAAAACCTGGTTTCTGTTTATCATTCACCAAAAGAAGGGCCTGAATCCGTTGTAATTAATGAAATGTCGGATAAATATTCAGGAGTAGTGTTTTCGCACAGGGTGCATGCCGAAATGTCGGAAATGTCAACAGGGTGTACAGGCTGCCATCATTACAACACTACCGGACCTGTTCTTAATTGCCGCAACTGCCACGAAAACACACGTGCCCGTGAAGATGTATCAGTGCCGGATCTGAAAGCCGCATATCACCGTCAATGTATGACCTGTCATAAAGAATGGAGTCGTGAAAACGGGTGTAATATCTTATGCCATATCAGCAAAGGTTCTGAACTGAAACAGAATATTGATCCGTTAAGAGGCAAGTCTCATCCGGAGCTTCCTGTACCGACCAAAATAACCTGGGAAACGAATTCCGATATAAACAAAACTGTTACTTTTTACCATGATGAACATGTTAAACTTTTCAATATTAACTGCACAAGCTGCCACAGGAAGGAAGGCTGCATAAAATGTCATGGGATGAAAAGCCATGACAATGATAACAAACCTGTAAAAATAGAAAAATCGCTTGAAGAGCACCATATGCCATGCATAAGCTGTCATTATGGTAATTCATGCCTGAAGTGCCACCACGAAAAAGAAATGGCACCGTTTGATCACGGCAAATCCAGCGGCTGGAATCTGAGTGCTTACCACAATAATGTGGCTTGTGCAAATTGTCATGGCAGCATCATGCCATATCGAAAAGTCAGCAGCAAATGTGCATCATGTCATAAAGATTTTACTGCTGAGTTCGACCATAAATTAATAGGCTTTACATTTTCAGAATCGCATAAAGAACTGGAATGTGAAAATTGCCATTCAGGCAAAGATTTTATTAAAAGCCCTGTATGTACCAATTGCCACGATGATAAATCATTTCCAAACGATTTACCCGGGAAAAAATCCAGGAAATAAAAATATTACATTTTATTTTATCAGCGTCAGGTATTAAAGTCTTGCGTTGCTGTTTTGTATACCCAATTAATGATTTGTAAGATTTTCGTTTTTTGCTTAAATTTGTTGCTTATTCAGGGAGCCGTAGTTCAGCTGGTTAGAACGCTTGACTGTCACTCAAGAGGTCGCGAGTTCGAATCTCGTCGGTTCCGCAAGTAAAACCGCCAATTTGGCGGTTTTTTTATGGGTTTTCCTTTTATAAATTGTTTACTACCTTTTTTTAGCAGGATTCAAGAAATTAATTAATACTAAATCAACTAATTTTTGCTTAAATAAAAGCGAAACTCATGCAGTTTTTGATCATAAAAAAACCCCGTGAAAACTTCATTGAAACAATGACAGAAGAAGAAGCGGAAATTATGAGCAAACATTTTCTATATCTGAAACAAAAGCTCAGTGAGGGGAAACTCATAATAGCAGGACCGGTAACAACAGGTGATTTTGGGCTATCGGTAGTTGAAACAGAAACGGAAGAAGAAGCGCGTGAGATTATGAATAATGATCCGGCAGTATCAAGCGGAATAATGACACCAACTATGTATCCATACAGAGTAAGCCTGTTAAGAGGAAGGGATTAATGATTCAGTAAGTGAAAGCTTGCGAAATTTATCAAACTGTTTCCAGGTATTTATGGACCATTCCGATAGCTGCTGAGCCTTCGCCTACGGCAGAAGCGACGCGCTTTCCTGAGCCTGAGCGCACATCACCTGCGGCAAACACACCGGGCACATTTGTTTCGAGGAGGAACGGGTCACGATCAAGGGTCCATCCCTTAACAATATTTTCCCTTCTCGGTAAATCAGGTCCGGTTAGTATATACCCTTTATCATCTATTTCAATAATTGTATTTATCAATTCTGTTTTGGGTGCAGCTCCAATAAAAATAAACACGGCTGATGTATCTAATTCATACACTTTATTCTCAGGGATATATTTGAGAGTAATTTTTTCCATCTTATCCTTACCTGAAACAGAACATACTTCTGTTTCCAGTAAAACTTTAATATTGTTTGTTGAATTAATTCTTTCTACAAGATAATTTGACATAGCCTTATTAAGTGATGATGCCCGAACGATCATTGTTACAGAGCTGGCATACCTTGCAAAAAATAAGGCACCCTGACCCGCAGAATTTGCTCCTCCAAGAATACAGACATCCTGACCTTTATATGTTGCTGCTTCGGTCATAGCTGCCCCGTAGTAAACGCCTGTCCCCAGAAATTGTTCAATGCCTTCTGCCTCAAACATCCTTACTGATACACCCGAAGCAAAAACTACTGCGTATGATGAAACTTCTATACCATTTCGGAGTTTCAGGATTTTATAAGGCTGTTCTATTTTCATTGAAACTATTTCATCGGCAAGAATTTCGGCCCCAAATCTCTTCACCTGAGTTGTTGCTCTTCTTGCCAGATCTGCACCGCTGATTCCGGAAGGGAACCCCAGGTAATTTTCTATTTGTGAGCTTGACCCTGCCTGCCCGCCCGGAGCATTTTGTTCTACTATCAATGTTTTGAGACCTTCAGAGGCTCCATATAAGGCTGCAGCAAGTCCGGCAGGTCCTGCGCCAACAATTACCAGATCATAAAACGGCAGTTCAGCATGTGTCCGCAGTCCGGCTTTCTCAGCAATTTCGCTGATTGAAGGCATTATCATTTGTAAACCATCCGGGAAAAGTACAACAGGAAGTTTGTTAATATCACCGGTAATAGATAGCGCCAGTTCTTTCATAGGTTCATCGAAATCTATATCTATCCACTGGTAAGGTATAAGATTCCGGGAGAGAAATTCTTTTACCGAGAAGCTTTGGGCCGACCATCTGGCACCGAGCAACCTTATGCCGTCGTACGGCAACCGGACATTCTCTGTCCAGTCGTAAAGCAGGTCATTTAAGACAGGATACAACTTTTCTTCCGGCGGATTCCATGGTTTGAGCAAATAATAATCGAGTTTGATGTCATTAATAGCTTTAATTGCTACCTCAATATCGGAATACGCAGTTAACAATATTAATTTTGCATCAGGATAGATCTCCTTCGCTTTTTCAAGGAAAACGACACCATCCATTTCCGGCATACGCTGGTCAGAGATAAATAGAGCAACAGTTTCATTCTTCATCTTTAATTCATTGATAAGTTCTAGAGCTTCGATGGCTGAATCGGTTGCACTTACCCTGTAAGCATCCCGATATTCATTTCTGATATCGCGCTGAATAGCACGCAGTACGTGCTCATCATCATCTACTATTATGATAAATGGAAGTTTCATCCTTTAGTTTTCTTTATTTCGGGTTTGGGAATGCTGATTGCAAATTCTGTCCTGCCCGGTCTGGAATTTACTTTTATCTCTCCGTTATGATGTTTTATGATCCGGTTCACAAGGTCCAGACCAATACCTGTTCCTTCTCCTACTTTTTTCGTGGTAAAGAACGGGTCAAATATTCGTGAAAGAATTTCAGGCTGAATACCTGAACCATTATCTATAATTTTCACATTCACGTTTCTATTATCACAAGTTGTTTCTATTGTTATCTCACCATTTTTTGGCAGAGCGTAAATAGCGTTGTCAATTATGTTTGTCCAAACCTGATTCATCTCACCAACATAAACTGGAGCTTCGAACTGATCTTCACAGAATACTTTATTTACTGTGATATTTTTTTCGCGCAGTTTATATCCCAATAGTGTCAAAGTGTTTTCAATATCACGGTGAATATCTGTAGCCTGTAAATCATTAGTTTGGTCCATGTGAACATGACTCTTGATTGCTCCAACCAAATTTGATATACGCATTGAAGATTCATCGAGATCTTTTAAGATCCTTTGAGAGATCAACAAATTCTCAGCCCAATGCAGAACCTGTATAAATGCTTCTGTGTCAACTTTGTTCCTTACGTTCTCCAGATCTTCTCCCGTAATGCCGGCTTCAATAAATGTTTCACCTGCTATGTTATTTCCGCTAAGCGAATTTTGTTCAAGCCAATCGCTAAATTCATCTTCTTTTTGCATCTTTTGAAGCGGGCTGAGCTTTTTTTTACTTTCCTGTTCCTTTTCTTCAACCATAAAGCGTATGCTTTGAATATGTTCAGCGCTTATCCTGTTCTGCAGCAGTTTTTCAGTAAGCCTGTAGTTTTCCTTCAATCGTTTTGATAGCTCAGAAGATATTCTGTTGATTGCTGAAGCAGGGTTATTCATTTCATGAGCAATTCCGGCAGCGAGATTCCCCAAGGCGCTTACTTTTTCATGCTGCAGCTGCATTGTGGCAAACGATCTAGCCCGTTCTGTCATATAACCAATAAGCCTCTGAATTAAAGCCGGGTTGAGCTGCTCCAATTCCTGAAAGTACTTTTTATGAAGTGAATACCTTATAGTCTTTCCTACCGAGTAAGCATAACCGGGGGAAACTTTCATTCTTGAATATGGAATTAGTCCTCCGACGCCTCCAGAAACAGAATCATTCTGGAAATTGTAGTAATTAACTTTTTGTCCGTTAACTTCGATGTAAAAGTCAAATCTTCCCTCGGGAATGAACCACAATACATCTGCAGGGTCACCCTTACTTATCATTACGGCACCGTCTTCAAACTCCTGGTACTCCAGGCGGTCTGCGATCCATTGCAAATGCTCGTCAGGCAAATCGTTAAGTGCGATAACTTTTCTTAATTCTTCTACAGTTACTGGATGCATGAATGCATATAAATATTAGTTTTAATAGAATTTAGCAATAATAAAATGAAAATAAAAATAAAATATGAAAATAGAACTACACAAAAACAGAATTAAATTTGCGTAATGCCTCTTCGATAATTCCCAGATTTGTCTAATTTCGAAAGCCTAAAATACTAATTTTGGGGGAACATATTACTGCTTTTGGGGAGTAAAACTACTTTTTCAGGGTATATTTCATATCTCAATTGTGGTTTTATTTGTGATAATATTATAGTATAATTATAAAATATTTACCAAAATAATTGGAGTAAAAACCATGAATAAAAAACTTACTGCCCTGTTTTCTTTCGTACTTATAATTTTGCTCTTCGGATCCTTTTTTAACAATTCATATTCTTCCGGAACTGTTTATATACTTGCAGATTTTGAGAATACATCATTCCCGCCAAGCAGCTGGAGTGTTGCAAATACCTCAAACTATAACTGGATAAGAACCACTTATGCCAGCGGCTACGGAGTGGGTTCTTCATGCGCAGTGGCCGATTTTTATGATTATTTATCGGGAAATTTTGACCTGCTAACAAAGGATTTTGCTTTAACAACAGCAGGAGATTCTCTTTCTTTTGACCATGCCTATGCAACCGGTTCAAACGAAGTTGACAGGCTGGATGTTTACACTTCCACTAATGGCGGTTCGACCTGGACACTGCTTATCTCTTTGCTTGGGGGCGTTTCCGGTCCGCTGAAAACTGCAAATCCTACATACGATCTCTTCGTGCCGACAGCAGGTCAGTGGGCAACTAAAAAGTATGCACTTCCGGTAGGCACAAATAAAGTTAAATTTACGGGAGTTACTGCTTACGGCAATAATCTTTATCTGGATAATGTAAAAATAGGGGTGCCATATTCAAATGATGTTGGAGTTAGCAGTATTATATCCCCTAAGTGGGCTATTTCCACAATTACAACTGCTCCGCAGATCTCTGTCAGAAATTACGGAACATCTGCGCAAACGTTTCAGGTTACTATGACAATTACTCCGGGAGGATATACTAATACGCAAACAGTCACCGGGTTAGCAGCCGGTCAAACTCAGACAGTTAATTTTTCGAGCAATAATTTTGCAACGACTGGCAATTATACACTTAAATGCTATTCTTCTCTGGGAACTGACCAGAATGTTTCCAATGATACTATTACAAATACACTTGTAGTAACTACAGCTCCCAGAAACGTTGTATTGGAATTTTGCACAGGCACATGGTGCCAGTGGTGCCCCTGCGGTGATGATGAAGCCCATAATCTATTTGTAGCATACCCGAATTCAGTAATACTTGCGTACCATGGTGCAGGCTCTGACCCATGGCAAACGTTTAACGGGCAGGGTATAATTGGATTGCTGGGTTATTCAGGATACCCTTCCGGGCTTAATGACAGACGCCTTGGTGCAAATAACGGTTGGGGTTCATTCTTTACAGATGCTGAATATCGTATGTCACAAAGCCCCTCAGGCACTGTCAATATTGTAACTACAAACGCCACCTATAATGTCGGCACAAGAGTGCTGACAGTCAACTTAAATGCTACAGCCTTAACAACTCTGACAGGGCAGTACAAAGTGAACTTCATAATTAAGGAAAACAATCTTGTCTATCCGCAAACCGGTAACGGATACTGTCCCCCAAACCCAACGGCAATTCATAACTGGGTTGTTAGGAATATGGTAAACGGTGCAGCAGGCGAAAATGTAAATACAGGCACATGGAATGCCAACCAGACCTATCCTCTGACATTTACTACAACATTCAATGCGGCATGGATACCTGGCAATTGCAATTATGATGTATTGATATATAAAGATAACGGACCGCTCAATATATCTGAAGTTCAGCAGGGAGTATCATCTACTTTTACGGTAACCGGTATTAACCAGGAGGGAAACCAGCTGCCTGACAAATTCGAATTATCACAAAACTACCCCAATCCTTTCAATCCAGTGACTAACGTTCATTTCTCGATCCCTAAAAGCGGGAATATTTCATTTAAGGTATACAATTCCTTAGGGCAGGTTGTTGGGGTTTATTATGATGGCTTCATCAAAGCCGGAAACTATAATGCTGAAATAGACGGTTCAAATCTAGCCAGCGGGATTTATTTCTACACATTAAGTTCTCCTGAATTTGTTCAGACCAAGAAAATGATACTTGTTAAATAACAGGAACCGGATACAATTTGTTTCTAAACCCCGCTTAAAGCGGGGTTTTATTTTTCATTTTTGTAAAAAGTAACATGCAAATATATGATATTTGGCACCGGTTGAGAATTTCAGCAATACTTGTTTTGGCGTGTTTATTGTCAGCATTTATAAGTACATTTACTCTGGAAAGTTTTAGAAAATGATTAAAAAGACAGAATAAGAGCTTTCTTTCCAATTATCTTCGAATAATCTTCTATATCCTCAAAAGTTCCAATATCCTCGATATCTTCCATATCCTCGATAGTTTCAAAATCTTCGATAACTTCAACATCTTCAAAAAATTTAAATCCGGATCATTAATTATGGTTATTATCATTTTTTTTATTGCTCAGTGGTACCTCTCAATATTCGCACAGACTTTTTTACAGCACAGGTACGCATCTCACAGGTCATTTACAATGAACAGGTTCTGGGAAAGGTTTTTTTATGTATTTGCATGGATAGCCCAGGGTGCAACTTATATGAGCCCAAGAGCTTATGCAGTTATGCACAGAATGCACCACGCTTACGCCGATACTCCAAAGGATCCACATTCTCCTTCAAATCATAAGAATTTATTTGCAATGATGGAAAATACGAGGAAAACCTATACTGCATGCTATTGGGATAATATTGAAGTTGAGAAAAGGTTTAAGAAAGATGTGCCGGACTGGCCGTGGTTCGATACGTGGGCTGATTCGAGAATTGTAAAAGTATTGTGGATATTGTTCTATGTAGCATTCTATGTATTCTTTGCAACAACACCCTGGCTATACTTACTTCTTCCAGTAACAATTTTAATGAATCCTGCACATGCAGTATTTGTTAACTGGTACGGTCATAAAATCGGTTACAGGAATTTTGAGCTGAAAAATACTTCTACCAATTTATACCCATTTGACATATTCTTTCTTGGTGAATCCTACCATAACGATCATCACAGGAATCCCTCCAGCATAAATATGGGTGTAAAATGGTATGAAATTGATATTACATATTATATAATACTCTTGTTTAGCAAAATAGGTATAGTTAAGCTGGCGGGATCGGGGGAAAAATTGCAGCATGAAAAGGATCTGGGACTGGCTGAGAGTATTGTGGCCCCAATATTACAAACGAAACATGAACCGGGAAAAGTATTAGCCTAGAAGCAGGTAAGAATATTATTCCAAAAATGATTTTCTTCGGATTTGACCTAAATCAAATTAATTGCCGTTTATTCTACCCATATTTGTTTATTACAGAAGGAAAATTGTCAAATAATGAAATCAACAATGGAACAAAACACGGGAAAAATGAACCTTACCGAACTGCTTGATTACCAGTCAAATTCTGTTGTCAGCAGGGTATTGCTTAAGAAAAGTACAGGTACTATTACTGTTTTTGCATTTGATGAGGGTGAAGGATTAAGCGAACATACAGCGCCGTTTGATGCTTATGTGCAGATTCTCGATGGTGAAGCAGAAATTATCATTTCATCAAAACCGGTAATTCTAAAATGCGGAGAGATGATCATCATGCCTGCTAACGAACCGCATTCAGTTAAAGCAATATCAAGATTCAAGATGCTTTTAGTGATGATAAGGTCATAAACTTTGTATGTAGGAATTTACATCTCAGGTTCCCACTGAAATTTATTGATATTCATAAATATTCCGGAGGATAAACATTCTTACCCTCCGGAATTATATTATGTTGCTGTATCAGTCCGTCAAGACGGACATCTAAAATTCCTATGTTATTTAATCAGAAGCATCTTCTTAGTCTGGCTGAAATCGCCGGATACAAGTTTATAGAAGTATACTCCGCTTGAAAGCTTTGAAGCGTCAAATGTAACTGTATATGTGCCTGCTTCAAAGGGGTCCTCGATTAATGTTGATACTTCTTTACCCAGAATATCATAGATCTTTATCTCTACAAAACCGTCTTTTGGTATGGAGAACTTAATATTTGTTACAGGATTAAACGGATTCGGATAGTTTTGTTCAAGTGAAAAAGTATTCGGGATAATGTTTCCCTCATGTTCAATACCCACAAGATCGCAGTTTACTCCCGGTATAGGGAAGGAAACAGTGTCAAATGTTACTGTTCCGAGCGGAGAACCATTGAAAGAACTGACGGAATCAACAAAATTACTATCCAGATGCCACAATGCTCTTAACCCTGTACTACTTGAGAAAGATGAAGGATACTTTCGGCATTTGTTTGAATCAAGTGCTCCCTGAGTGCGCGCAACAGTCCAAAGCCTGAGCTCTTCTATATTCCCCGAACCTGCATCCGCATTTCCCCGTCCTATTCTCATTTCGTTCGTAGAGACTCCGGGGGGGCTGACAGCAGCCATAGAAAATCCCATGACACCGTCTTTGTAGAACCTGACCGTCGTACCGTCATAAGTAACTGCAAGATGAGTCCAGACATTCGGGGTTATGGTCATAGTTGTTGCAGCAGTTATTACACCCTGAGCCCTGAAAAACGGATTATTTGTAGTTGCATTTATTCCAAGCTGGTAATCAAATGATACGCCGCCCTTATTCAAAACGGTATTTGCAGTTGTTGAACCTCCGGTTTTTACCCATGCTTCGATAGTCATATTCGGAAAACCTATCATTCCTGCCTGGTGGGGAATTGCAACGTAATTTGTATTAACGCCCGGTGTTGGAAGTTTCATTGCGTAATTCTGTCCGGCAGGTGCTACCGTTACCCCGCTATTAACTAATGTTGCATCCTGGCCTGAATAAGCCTGCGGGCAGCCGCCGGTAACTGAATAATTTCTTCTAAGGAAACCTGTCATTGTAGTTTGATTAACCGAAAATCCGCCTGAAGTAATTCCGCACTGCTGAACATCTATTACCAGGCTTTGTGCCGGATTATACGGGAATGGTGTATCAAGAACTATTTCCAAAAAAGTATTGGCTGTTGCCGTTAAGGTAACTGAAGCTCTGAAATATACAGTAGTCATTGTTCCTGTATAATATGCACCGGTTGGCATTGTAGTTATTGCAGTTTGGCCCATCTTGATTGTCAGGTTTGTATATGTTCCGGCTCCTGCTGTTGAAGTCCTGAACCAAATTGATGTAATATTGCCGGAAGGAGCTGGTGTGGGCTGGTTAAACTCACCGGGGCCGACAAGCCATTGAACATTTTTACCCGCAGCAACCGAAGTGTTGAACGGAAATGAATTTGAGCCTACTGTCGTATTAAAATTATAATATGGCGGCAGCTGGGCCATTATAACAGTAGTGAGTACAAGAAAGAGTACTAAAAATGTGAAAGCACTTCTAAAACAAATTGAATGTTTTGTTTTCATAGGTATAAGTTTTTTAAGTTCTGAGATGTTATCTCAATAAATTGGAATTTTTATTCTGCTGCTTTTAAAACAAATTCTCTACTTAACTTCTAGCTGAGAGCTGTTTCAAATTGCCTACTTAAAAATGCCGTACATCAGATTCATTTTTGATAAATCAAAAATTCTTCTTTTGCCTCAAAAAATACATATACTATAAAATCAGTTCATAGCCGGAATGATTGGCGAAAGTCCTGAATCACATCATAATCAAAATCTCCTTAGAGTTCTCTTACGAGGCAAATTCTGAAATTCCAGCAAAGCGAAACCAGTTTTGGATTATTTAAAATTGCAGAAGTAATATTTAAATTCAAGTGTTATTGAAAAAGAATGTAAAAATAGCTAAATTAGTTAACCTGACTTTGTGCATTTTTTTACAGAACTCTTTCAATTTCGAATTCCATTAAATTAGGTAAGCTTTTTAACTTTTGAATCCACTATGTGCATTGGACTTTCTCAAAATAACTAAATTTCATCCCCAATAAAGTGTAGTTGCATATATTTTGAATATGTATTACAAAATAAAGAAAGCCTGTCCTTTTGGGAGAACAGGCTTCGCTGATATTTAATGTTTTTTATTTTTATTTAATTCAATCCGTCAAAACCGGATTTCTTAAATAGCCACAGTTACTTTATCAGGACCATCTTCTTAGTAGCAGTAAAATCATCTGTTCTTAATGTATAAAAATATACACCGCTTGTAAGATTAGATGCATTGAATTCTACAGTATAGCTCCCTGCAGATTTGAATTCACTTACTATTGTTTCTACTTCTCTGCCAAGCACGTCATAAACCCTTAAATCAACATTACCTGCCTTTGGAAGCGCAAAGATAAAGTTTGTTGTCGGGTTGAACGGATTCGGATAGTTCTGTGCAAGCCTGTATTCATTCGGTATCTGGTTATTGGTATTAACTATTCCAACAGGATTACCGGTTAATTTAACTATTGTTCCGGTTGCACCTACTGACCAGCCGCCCAGGCATCCATTTGGATTGTTTGTGATGCTGGTAGCCCATAATGCTGCTGTACCTGTATATCCTGTTCCTGTCCATGTTGTTCCAAAATCAGTGGTTCCATAGGTATTATTTCCTCTTGTCAGCCAGAAATTAGTTCCTGAGCCTCCGATTGAGGTCATATTGCCTGCGCCTCCAACTGTGCCTGCATTTGTCCAGGTTGTCCCGCCGTCAGTTGTTTTCTGGGCAATTGTACCTGCACACATACCGTTGGTTGCACTTGTGAACCATACTCCGTACGTGCTTACATTTCCTGTAGTCACACCGGCTGTCCATGAGCCTGTTAAGCCTCCGTTTGTTGAGTGATATACTTTTGTATTATTCGTTCCGAACCAGATGTTAGTGCCAACAACACTCATTGCATTATTCCAGCCTGCTTCTGTTCCAACCTGCGCAAGATACATGCCGGTTGAATCCCATGTTGCTCCGCCATCGGTCGTCTTCCAGAGAGACCATCTTGCTCCCACCGGATCGCCGTATGCATAACCCAGTGTAGCACTGCTCATAACTATAGCATCAATGAATCCGCCGGTTTGTGTAAATACCTGTGTCCAGTTAGTTCCGCCATTGGTAGTTCTGTAAATAAATGTAGCTCCGGGTGATGTCGTCAATATTGCAGTGTTTGCATCCAGAGCCCATATATTATAAACATCGCCTGTAATAACTCCGGGGTTCGGATTGGCATTTGTCCATGTTGTTCCGCCATCGGTGGTTTTTCTAACGGTAGCTGCTGCACCGGCTGCCCAGCAAATGCTGGAAGTTGGTGCCCATACTGCCTGAAGAAGATTTGTTACACCGGAGGTTTGGGTTGCCCATGAATAACTGCAATTCGGAGGAGCTATATCGATGCCTGTGTGTGTTGTTATAGCGCTTGAGTTTCCCCATGGATGCGGGCAGGATACAGCTGTTAACGGTCCTGCGTGCCTCTTAGTGCCGGATAGTGATGTATTACGGACTCCGAAACCAGTTCCCGAATAGCCGCATTGGATAATTTCCACTACAAGGCTCTTAGTGTTATCATAAGCAAATGGTGTAGTCAATGTAATTGCAAAGAATTGGTCAGCTGTAGTTACAACATTGTAGCTACTCTGATCAAATACAGTTGTCATGCCGGTAGTATACCATGCTCCTACTGGTAAATCAACATCCGTTGTTAATCCCATCTTTATTGTTAACTGGGTATATGTTGTATTTGAGGAACCAACTGCCATCATATATATTTTTGAAATATTACCCGAAGGTGATGGACTAGGCTGACTAAACGCACCCGGAAGGTAAAGTGTCTGTATTGATTTTCCAGTTGCCGGATTAACGCCAAACGGGAATACATTGCTGCCGACTGCAGTGTTATAATTGTAATACTGCGGCTGCGCCATTAAGTTGACGGTGAGGGCAAATAAGAGTGCCAATAATGCGAATGCATTTGTGAAACAAAGAGAACATTTTGTTTTCATAGTGATAAGTTTTTTAAGTTATGAGATCATATCTCTTGATCTGCTTGAAAAAATACAATAAAAAATTTAAAAACCGGCAGAATCAGGAATATGTCTTTGAATTACTTAAAATTGTAATAGTAATATTAATATTCAAGTGTTTTAGAGGTTCTTATAATAGCTGTGCGGGTTATGTACAATACGTGAAGAATGAGAACTTGTTCATAAAAAAGCCTGTCCCAAAAGGGGACAGGCTTATGTGTTCTTTAAAGCTTGTAGTTGTTACTTAATCAAAACCATTTTCTTGGTAGCAGTAAAATCACCTGTTCTTAAAGTATAGTAATATACACCGCTTGAAAGATCAGATGCATTGAATTCTACTGTATAGCTTCCTGCAGGTTTGAATTCATTTACTATATTTGCTACTTCTCTGCCAAGCACGTCGTATACCCTTAAATCAACATTACCTGCCTTTGGAAGCGCGAAGATAAAGTTTGTTGTCGGGTTGAACGGATTCGGATAGTTTTGTGCAAGCTTGTAATCATTCGGTATCTGGTTATTGGTATTAACTATTCCAACCGGATTACCGTTTAATTTAACTATTGTTCCGGTTGCACCTACTGACCAGCCTGTGAGACATCCATTGGGGTTGCCTGTTATACTGGTTCCCCATAATGCTGCTGTACCTGTGTATCCTGTTCCTGTCCACGTGGTTCCAAAATCAACGGTTCCATAGGTATTATTGCCTCTTGTCAGCCAGAAATACGTGCCTGAGCCTCCTCCAACTGAGGTCATATTGCCTGCGCCTCCAACTGTGCCTGCATTTGTCCATGTAGTTCCGCCGTCAGTTGTTTTCTGTGCAATTGTTCCGACACACATACCGTTGGTTGCACTTGTGAACCATACTCCGTATGTGCTTACATTTCCTGTAGTCACGCCGGCTGTCCATGAGCCTGTTAAACCACCGTTTGTTGAGTGATATACTTTTGTATTATTCGTTCCGAACCAGATGTTAGTGCCAACAACACTCATTGCGTTATTCCAGCCTGCTTCTGTTCCAACCTGTGCAAGATACATGCCGGTTGAATCCCATGTTGCTCCGCCATCGGTTGTTTTCCAGAGAGACCATCTTGCTCCTACCGGATCGCCGTATGCATAACCCAGTGTAGCACTGCTCATAACTATAGCATCAATAAATCCGCCGGTTTGTGTAAATACCTGTGTCCAGTTAGTTCCGCCATTGGTAGTTCTGTAAATAAATGT
>JANWKI010000041.1 GCA_025451455.1 Ignavibacteria bacterium | reverse complement strand
TCTTCCGGTGTAAGCAGTACTCCTTCATTATATGTAACAGGAAACATTGAACAAAAGAACGGTTTCAGTTCATGATAATCAATTTCTTTCTGGAGCGCAAAACTGTGAAGCATACATCCTCTGCCTTTTGTATTCAGAAATATGCAGTAATCTTTTTCTTTATCATATGTAGTCCTTATATAATCCCCTCCCGGGTATTCGTGGTCCCATTTCTTAATGCTTCTATCAAACCATTTTTCACTGCTGATTCCGGTGAAATCTTCCAACGCATCTTTATGTTTCATGATTCTTTCAACATTTTGCATATCAACATCAGCTCCCCACTCACAGCACTGATCTTTGCAGAAAGTGCATTCCATGCATTTCATGAAATATGTCAGATCGAATATATCCGTATCAACTGAGTGTATTACTGGCAGTCCGTGGATACAAGGATATGAATTCTTAAGCTTAATAACCATAAAATATTATTATTATATTTTAATTTAATTGAGATATGAAAATGTGCGGGAAACGATTATTAAAATGCTGGTCAATAATTCCCCAGTTTATAATTTCTAAATCCGTTTATTGTTTCTCTGGCACTTACTTTCAAAATAGTAGCAATAGGTATTGCTATTAACGCACCAAATGCACCGAGTATCTGATTACCGATAAGAATCAAAGCAATTATTGCAATTGGATTCATTTCAGCACCTTTGGAAAAAAGATAAGGCTGTATCAATGTTCCATCCAGCAGGTAAATTACTGTAAACAATATCACAATAGGCAGCACCATATGGAAATCGCCGTATTGTATGATAGAAATAAGAATTGCGGGGATCCCTCCTACAATAGGCCCTGCATAAGGTATAAGATGACCTGCTCCGGCAACAAGCCCGATAATTATCGCATTATTGACACCAATGATAGTAAGCCCGATAAAGGAAAGTACTCCCAGCATAACCGCATCCAGAAGCCATGAGCGTACATATCTTGCCAGCTGCTTTTCTATTTTATCAACAATATTAACAGTCATTTCAAAATAACGGTTTGGCACAAGCCCGATAAGCCCGTTTTTTAATCTTTGCCTGTCCCTTAGGATAAAGAAAGTGATAAAGGGGATAATTATTATGTAGAGTATCGTAGATAAAACTCCGGATATTATATCTTCTGCCTTTGAAAACGATGCTTTAATATTTGTTTCAAACTCCTTGCCTACATCCCCCTTTTTAATATACGGGACATTTTTCTCTATCCATTTTTCAGTATCCTTAAGTTTCTCGGAAACCCGGAATTCCTTGTATGATTCCTGCAGTGAAGTACTTTGTTCAATAAAACCGGGAACAATGAGATTGAAAGCCGTATACAATATAACTCCTATCACTGCATAAACAATCAGTATTGCCAGTGACCTCGCGATTCCCAAACCCTGAATAAAATCAACGAAAGGATTCAGCACAAGGGCAAACAGCAGGCAGATTACCAGTGCTATGAAAATATCCGTGAAAAAAGCAATAAAACCTGCAATAATAAGAATGGGAATTAATAAGATAAAGATCTTCGCAGTACCGCTTAAAAGCCTGGTCTCTTTGATATCCGGAGCCTTTGTATTTGAAGCCTTCATTTTAATGAAATATGTGATTAATAAATATTATCCCTTATTATCTCGTTAATAACTTCAAAATCAAAGCCTTTTCTTGCAAGATGATCGAAAGTTTTTCTCTTCCTGTCGCCAATATCCATTTGTTTTATCTTAGGATAATATTTCCTGAAATTATCAAGGGCAATTTGCTTTTCATCAATTTCTGTGAAAACTTTATCGAGAACTTCCTCACCTGTCGATTTAGAAATTCCTTTTTCAAAGAATTTCTGCATCAAGAGCTTTCGGCCGATACCTTTGCGTTTTATCTTTTCGCTTGCAAGCTGGCGTGCGAATTCTTCATCGTTTGTTAAACCCAGCTCGGCCAAATGGGTCAATACTCTTTCTGTGCTTTGTTCACTGACTTTTTTAGCCTTGAGTTTCTTCCTGATCTCGGCGACGGTTCTTATCCTGTATGAGAGATAATCAAATGCAATTTTCTTGGCGAAAATATATTCGTCAAACTCCCTTATTTCGTCTATTTTAGCTTCAGATATTTCATCTTTCGATGCAAGCCCGAATTTAAGGATCGTATCTTCATACAGTCCGCAGTAAAATTCATCATCCAGAAAGATGTTATACCTTTTCTTATCCTTTTTCTGTTTTTCTATTTTTGTGATAATCACTCTTCAAAAATCAGGATAAAATTGTCTGATGAATTTTCAAATTTGATCAAACTCTCCGGAAATAATGTTTACTTCTTAGCTTTGTCTTTTTCCTTGTGTTTTGCCTCACCATTATTGCTTCCACTGTCTTTTACTTCAGGTGCAACAGCATCCATTCCCAAAAATTCTCTTACTTCCTTATTAAGCTGTTCGAGCATTTTCGGGTTTTCGGTCAGCATGTTCTTTACGCCTTCCCTGCCCTGCATTCTCTGGTCCTGGTAGCTGAACCATGCGCCGGCTTTCTTGATAACTTCCATATTGACTGCGCTATCAACTAGATCGCCTATCTTCGAAATTCCCTCATTGTACATTATATCAAACTCCACTTCCTTGAAAGGCGGTGCAACTTTATTCTTAACAACCTTCACTTTTGTCCTGTTGCCTATAACACTCGTGCCGTCTTTGATCTGCGCTATCCTGCGCACATCAAGCCTTACAGATGCATAGAATTTAAGCGCCTTGCCTCCTGTGGTAGTTTCCGGGCTGCCGAACATAACGCCTATCTTATCACGGAGTTGGTTTGTGAACATCAGTGCGATATTCGATTTCGAAACTGCAGCAGTAAGCTTTCTGAGTGCCTGTGACATCAGCCTTGCCTGCAAACCCATGTGTGAATCACCCATTTCCCCTTCTATCTCTGCCCTGGGGGTAAGCGCAGCAACGGAATCAAGCACAATGATATCAAGCGCATTGCTTCGGACAAGTGTTTCAACAATTTCCAGTGCCTGCTCGCCGTACTCAGGCTGCGAGATGAGAAGATTTTCGACATCAACGCCAAGCTTCTTAGCATAGCCAATATCCAGCGCATGCTCTGTATCGATAAAAGCTGCAAGTCCTCCTCTTTTCTGAGCCTCTGCAATTACATGCAAACTGATGGTTGTTTTACCTGATGATTCAGGGCCATATATCTCGGTTATCCTGCCCCTTGGAATTCCTCCAATACCTAAAGCTGCATCCAGTGATATAGAGCTTGTAGATATCGAATCGATCCGGTTTATTACTCCGTCGCCAAGCTTCATTATTGAGCCTTTACCGTGGGATTTTTCTATCTGGTCAATTGCAATTTGCAAAGAACGCAATTTTTCATTATCTGCCATGAGAGTGATACCTTTCTTTTTAACCATTAATTGATTTTCGAATATAATTATTTATGATATTAGTTAATAGACAAAGATAGAATTAAAATTTGAAATGAGGGTATCATGGAGTGATACTATTTCAGGTTATTTGGGGGTGTAGTATTTCTTCCTCAGCCAGAAAGCAGCGTTAACAAGAGCTATTAGAGCCGGGACTTCCACCAGCGGCCCGATAACACCTGTAAATGCCTGCGGGCTGTTAATGCCAAAGACACCGATAGAAACGGCAATTGCAAGCTCAAAATTATTTCCGGCAGCAGTGAATGACAGGGCGGCATTCTGAGAATAATCTGCACCAAGGAATTTACCGATTAGGAAAGTAACAAAAAACATGATTATGAAATAGATGAGTAAGGGAATTGCAATACGTACAACATCAAGTGGTATCTGAACAATAAGCTCACCTTTAAGGCTGAACATTGCAACAATAGTGAAAAGCAGGGCAATCAAAGTAACCGGGTTTATCTTTGGAATGAATTTAGTTTCGTACCAATCTTTACCCTTTAGCCTGATGAGAATGAACCTGCTCAGGAATCCTGATATGAATGGTATCCCAAGGTAAATAAACACGCTTTCAGCGATCTGCTTAATGCTGATGTTGACCTCAAGTCCGGTTAACCCGAAATAAGGAGGCAGAATAGTTATGAAAAGCCATGCAAATACACTGTAGAATAATACCTGGAAAATACTGTTGAATTCAACAAGCCCCGCAGCATATTCACGGCTGCCTTCGGCAAGTTCATTCCATACAATTACCATTGCAATACACCTTGCAAGCCCGATCATTATCAGCCCTATCATATATCCCGGAAGATCACTTAAAAAAGTAATGGCAAGGATAAACATTAATACAGGGCCAATAACCCAATTCATTACCAGGGAAAGTGAAAGTATCCTGTAATTCCTGAAAACTTTCCCCAGCTCTTCGTATTTCACCTTAGCAAGAGGCGGGTACATCATTAGTATAAGACCGATTGCTATTGGTATGTTAGTGGTTCCTGAGCCAAATGAGTTTACAAAGTCTGCCGTACCCGGTATAAAATAACCGAGCGCTACACCCATTCCCATTGCGAGGAATATCCAAAGAGTGAGAAACCTGTCAAGAAATCCAAGATGCTTCCTTGTTGCCGGGTTACAATTATCTGCGTTCAATTTTTTATTGTGAGTATTCTATTTCTTTTACTTTAAAAAAGCGAGACGACCTGGCTGGTCGTCTCTACAGATTTATTTCATTTTTTCTCAGCGTATACGGTTATACTGTAAATCCCGTATTTTCCGTTTTTGTATTCGTCAAGCTCTTCTTTTGTAAGGTAGTCAAGAAGAATGCTATCCGGAACAATAATTACTTTCTCTTTCTGAATTGACACATTTGAAAACCCGGCTTTTCTTACGATCTCAAGGTATTCATCCCTCTGTACAGCTCCTGAAATACATCCTGCATACATTGTTGCAGCAGCTCTTATCTTCAAAGGGAGCTCCCCTGTAAGCACAATATCACTTATTGATAAATGTCCGCCCGGTTTTGTAATTCTGTATATCTCGCCGAACGCATTTTGTTTATTCGGCACCAGGTTCAGCACACAATTGCTTACAACAACATCTGCTGTGCTGTCCTCCAGCGGCATGTTCTCGATTTCTGCTAAATGGAATTCGACGTTGGTAAACTCCAGCTTCCCGGCATTGAGCCGTGCCTTCTCTATCATTGCCGGTGTCATATCAATACCGATTACTCTGCCTGAATCTCCTGTTTCTGCTCTTGCAACAAAGCAGTCATTGCCTGCACCTGAACCAAGATCGACAACTGTATCTCCCGGCTTTATTTTTGCAAACTGGGTTGGGAGTCCGCACCCGAGGCCAAGATCTGCATCAGGATTATAGCCCTTGAGTCCTTTATATTCATCAGCCATTATTGCAAGTGAGTCATCTCCGCAGCAGGCAGAGCCTGTTCCGCAGCAGGATGCATCATTAGATTCTTTGCTCTGGAGTGCAGCTTTTGAATATTGTTCTTTGACCATCTCTTTGATCTCTGCTTCAGTTTTATCAGCATTTGATCCTTCATCGCTGCAGCATTCAGGTCCGCAGCATGGTTCTGACTTCTTAGTTAATTCTTCTGTTGTATTCATTTTATTATTAATTTGAATTTAATTTAGTTGTTTAACAGCAAACCGGTTTATTTAATTTTTCGAAAATTTCGTTAAGCATTGTTTTGAGCTTCTCCCAGTTATCCGAGTCAATACAGTAACATACTGCATTGCCTTCAATATTCCCTTTTATAAGACCTGCCAGCTTAAGTTCTTTTAAATGCTGTGAAACTGTTGCCTGTGCAAGGGGAATGACATCGACAATATCACCGCAGACACATTTGTCAGTGCTCACTAGATGCTCGACTATTGCAACCCTTGCCGGATGCGCGAGTGCTTTCAAAAGTCCAGCCAGTTGGTTCTGATTTTCAGTAAAATTATCTGTTTTTGTCGCTCCCATAGTACTTTCTTTATTGTTGTATTGCAATATTACGATAAAGATTCCTTCAATAAAAGGTATAAATTCATGCCCTGATTTCTGTATGCCTGTGTTATAATGTCTTTTTTGGAAACAGATACAAAAATTAGCTTTTACATTGAGCCAAATCATTTTTCAATTCGGTTTAATCTGTTATATTTATGTAATTTTCCAAACGAAAAATGCTGAAGGAAAAGGTAAAGTCAACTCTATCTCGTCCGGGCAATACTAAAATTCCAAAAATGCCCAAATTAAAACCTATAGCCCTTGATAGTATAAATAAGGCTCACAAAATATATTCATTTTCTGCAGCTAACAAATGGGTATTTCCGGAATTTAAAGGATTCGCTGGAGTTCTTTACTAACTATATACTCCTTATCAGCATAAATAATTTTGGATCAGATTTTTTTCAAAAAAGACACTATATATAATAGCTGCCGTAACATGACAAATTATGTTTCGGCTAATAACACACGAAAGGAATCATAATGCTGACAATTAAGGTAATTTGTAAAGACTCCATCAGATGCAGAGATCTGGAAAAAACATGCATTGACTTTTGCAGGAAAAACGAAATTAATGCAGATATTCAGTATGTTAGCGATTTGAAAGAAATATCGGCTATGGGAATTAAGACGTATCCCTGCCTTATTATTAATGACAAGATCTACTCAAGTGATAAGCTGCCAACCAGGCATACCATAGAAAACTGGATAAAAGAGAATGCAGGTGTTAATGTATAGCTAAACTGACGGGGATCGATTCTCTATAAACTTAATTTTAGGTTAGACAATTAGTGTAACCTCGCCCGTGTATAATTTCCGCGTTGAAAGATGTTTCCCCTTTTTAGAAACAATCTTCATGATTTAATGGATTCCTTCCGGTAATAATAATCATATTTTAAATTATGTTGATGAATATAGAACCGATTCAGTTCACTTGTTATTGTGAAATATACCGGCGGTAACAAAGATAAATGGAAAAACCTTGAGGAAACGTGGAAACTTGTGAATGATAAGAATTCATTTAAACAATATATAACTTTTGAAATAAACCAATTTATCAAAAATAATTGAAAGAGCTTTAATAAAATGACTGTAAAGATACTTGGCGTCGGCTGCCCTAAATGCCGCCGGCTTGAAGAAAAAGTAAAAACTGTAATTGATATGAATTCAATTAATGCAACAGTTGAAAAAGTTACAGATATAAATGAAATGATGAAATACAATATTATGATGACACCGGGCCTGGTTGTTAATGAGAAACTGAAATCAAGCGGAATTATACCCAGGGATGAACAGTTACTTGCATGGCTGAAGGAAGAGATAAATTGAGAACGCTGATATTACTATTACTCCCCTTCATGCTCATTACCTGCGGAAGTGAAAAAAAGGTGCAGATTAACAGTACAGCAGAAAAACCAGGCACAAAAGCAATGATAACCTTTGTTGAGCTTGGTTCTGTTAACTGTATCCCCTGCCGTCAAATGCAGCCGATAATGAAATCTATTGAGGAGAAATACAGAGGACAGGTCAAAGTTGTATTTCATGATGTATGGAAAGATAAAGACGCGGGAAAAAAATACGGTATACAACTGATCCCAACGCAGGTTTTCCTTGATGAGAGCGGGAAAGAGTTTTTCAGGCACGAGGGCTTTTACCCGGAAGAAGATATTATCAAGCTTTTTGAAACCAAAGGAATTAAACCTTTGAGTAATTAATTATGATAACAGATATTTTCGGCTGGCTAAGTGCAGCTCTTGAAGGAAACTTTGGTTTTGCCCTTTTTGGGGCGTTTATGTGGGGTTTACTGAGTATAATCCTCAGTCCATGCCATCTTTCGAGTATTCCGCTCGTAATCGGGTATATTAGCAAACAAGGTGTACGATCAACAAGAGCCGCATTTTATAACTCACTGGTTTTCTCTTTAGGGATACTCTTTACAATAGCTGCAATTGGAGGGATAACTTCAGCTCTGGGTGGATTGATCGGTGATATCGGGACAGTTGGCAATTATATTGTAGCTGTTGTTTTTTTTGCTGCAGGGCTGTACCTGCTGGATATTATTAAATTTGTCCGGAATACATCTGGAGTGAAACACCTGAAATCCAAAGGTTACACATTGGCATTCATTCTGGGTTTATTGTTCGGAATTGGTTTGGGTCCCTGCACATTTGCATTTATGGCTCCGGTATTGGGTGTGGCATTTCAGTATTCTGCGACAAGCATTTTTAGCGCAGTATTGCTCCTTTCAGCGTTCGCAATTGGACACTGTTTTGTTATAACTTCGGCAGGTACATTAAGCGCAAAAGTTGGCAAATACCTTAAATGGTCAGAAAACTCTAAAAGTATTACAATAGTTAAAAAAATCTGCGGAATACTGGTAATTTTGGGAGGGTTTTACTTTATTTACCTGACATTTTGAGATTGACCATTGTATAATGATTAAATTGTTGCTTCTCCATTCATCTATCTTTGCGTATTTAACTTCACTTTGAAAAGGGCTTCTGAATCATTTATCCGTACATATAATGGTGCCGACTTAACCAATAGTAACATTATTTACCTTTCTGAATTTCATACATATCCAATTTGAGTATAAAAGGAATGCCATCTTGAATTCTTTTCTGATCATTTTATTCAGAAGAAATTTTAATCACGAATATACAGACAGAATTATCAGGATTTACGCATAATTCAATATTAATAAATATTCTCAAGTTGTATATTTGCTAACTTGCTCAAATTCAAACAGGACCCAAAGAAATGACTTCAAGACAGATTTACATAATATCAGCTGCGCTGTTTATCTCATTTTTTACTATCGCTCTTCTAAAAATGGGAGTATTTGCGCAGGACGAAACGGGTTTTCACTATCCAAACTTGCTTAATTTCTATGAAAACGGATTCGATGCGATTTTCAATTCTCAATACTCCGCTGCAAACACTCCTTTGCCTTATATAATTGTTGGCTTTATAGCAAAGATATTTTCACCGACGCTTCTTGTAGCAAGAATCGTTACCGCCATAATTTCATTCTTCGCATTTCTTATCACAATAAAATTACTTGAACTGTACGGATCTCCCGGTTACCTTTCATTTGTTATCTTATTTTATCCTTACTTCTTTGTAAACTCATTTGTATTCTATGTAGTTAACTACGGCTTATTTTTTGTTTTGCTCTCCCTGTTATTAATGCACTATGCAGAAAGCAGGAAATCCTACGTTTTCGATTTTTTAGCCGGTATTTCTTTAGCTTTAGCTGTTTTGTGCCAGCAGTTTTATCTTATGATTCCTGCTGCCATTGTTATTACCCGGATTTACATAATCTTCAGGCAGAAGAATGACAGCATTCCTGCGCTGTTGAAAAAAACAGTTTTCTCAAGTCTGTTATTTCTTGTTCCATTAATAGTACCATTCATTCTGTTTTTCAAATGGGGCGGGTTGACCCATCCGAATTTCCGCTCTCACTCGCTTTCGTTTTACCCGTCTACTCTAGTTGCAATCCTGTTCGTTACCGGTTTATATTTTATTCCTTATCTCATTCAATCTTTAAAGGAACTTACTGCATCAAAAACTCTTACTTCCCTTTTCCTTTCCATCCTCATGGTTCTTTTGTTTAAACCGGTATTCAGTGATATTCCGGGACCGGGAATATTTACAGGTATTACACATCATCTTATTGCGATCACCGGTCATATCCATCCCTTTGTTTCAACACTTGTAATGATTGCCTTAACCTTTTGCGGAATACTGGTCCTCTTTGAACTTTTCACCCAATTGAACCTTCAAAGAGAATATATCCTGTTCGTTTCATGTGTTCTTTTAGCTGTTTCTTACTCAACTAATACTCTGATTGGAGAAAAACACCTGCTTGCTTTTATGATTTTTCTTTTTCTTCTATTGCTCCCGAGGATTCGAAAACCAATGCAAATTCTATACCTGGTATCTGTTTCTTTGCTGGGTATTATCTACTTTATTTACTGGAACTTCTTCAAGAGCCCTTTGCTGTAAGAAGACTGTAGAACAGGATGAAAAAAAAAGAAAATCAGATAATAGAAATCATAGGGAAAAAAGGCGTTAAATCTGACAGCCACTAATTCTTCTTCGTTTTATCTTTCAAAGCAATAAGTTTTCTTATATAGAGCGGGCTTGTTCCGCAGCAGCCGCCGATTATCTGTGCTCCATGAGACTTCCATTTCTTAGCGTAAGATAAATATTCATCGGGCGAAACTGTTTTTCGCAATGGTTCGCCTTCTTTGTAATTCGGGTCACCTATATTTGCATATGCACCAATGGGTTTATCTGTCAGTTGTCTTAGATGAATCAAAACCGGCTCAACCAGTGAGGGGTGTATGCAATTTACCGTGACAGCTGCAGGAGAGTATTTATCAATGATGGACATTGCCTCGCTTATTGGTTCACCTGAAAACAGTTCTTTTTCATTACGCGGAGTAATGCTGATAATGTAATCAAGCTCAAACTTATGGCATTGGTTAAGGACTGCGGATATTTCCCTTATATTTGTCAGGGTTTCTGCAATGAGGATATCACTGCCGGCATTAACAAGATTATTAATATGCTCATAGTGCTCTGTACAGAGTGCATCTGTATCGGGTGTCAAATCAGGGCGGTAGCTGTCTTCAAGCGGCGCAATACAACCCGCAACAAGCACTTCGTTTTCCTCTGCTGCTATTATTACAGCGTCCCTTGCAAGGTCAACAGCATCTGTTGTCAGCTGATTTGCGGTTTCAGCAAATCCAAGCTCTTTGTAATGATAATCTGCTTTTTCAAAAGTTCGGGTTTGGGTTCTGAAAGTGTTAGCTGTAATAATGTCCGCGCCGGTATCAACATTATCTATATGAATATGACGGACAAGGTCAGGCCTCTCGATCAGGGCGTTTGCGCTCCATAGCGGAAGCGAAACATCGCAACCCCGGGCCTGTAACTCAGTTCCCATAGCGCTGTCAAGAATCAGAGTTTTTCCGGAAGCAAGCAGATCTTTTAATATACCCATTTTCTATATACAAAATCTATTTCAACATTGAAAAAAGTCCTTCAATAACCGGAGCAAATGCTTTTTCAGCCTTTAGCCTGTTCTTTAGCTTTTCTTCTGCTGATATTTCCTTTAAACGGTCAGCAACAAGCTCTCTGGAAATCATTCCAAAAGCTGCACAACTCATGCCTCCGTGTACAACCGCCATATTCTCAGGGACAAGCGAGTATCCCAAAACATCGGCACCGATCTCCCTGTAGAAACGGCATTCGGCTTCTGTTTCTGTTTCGGGGCCGGTTACACCCAGATAAACCGACGGATAATACCGGAATTTCTTTTCTCTGAGGTAATTTTCTATTTCTAAGTTCCATTTTTCGTCGTATGGATTGCTCATATCAGGGAATCTCGTTCCGATGCTATTATCATTTTCACCTATGAGCGGATTATCACCCATCAGGTTGATATGGTCATAAATCAGTGAAACACCACCTATTTTGAATCTTGGATTCAAATGGCCGACTTCATCAACAACAACCAGTTTCCTGATCCCCAATTCTTTCAAAACATAAACCGGGTGAGCCGCATCCCGCATGCTGAAACCGTTATAAAAATTTATGTGTCCATTAAGAATTATCAGCTTCTTCTTTCCTTTTTTTGTTTCGGCAAAGATGAACTCACCTACGGCATCAATTGCTCCATGAAACTTGGGAGGAATCTCCGCGTATTTTATTCTTTTGATAATATTAAATCCTTTAAGAAAAGAAGGATCATAATAAGTTACCAAAGCACTAGTGATCTTTTCCTTAAAAGGTGATGCTGCTTTAAGGTAACCTGCAGATTCCAATATTCTTTTTCTTTGTTCTGTCATGATATTCTTAAATGTTAAAGACTTTCAATAACTTTTTCGGTCAATGCTGTAAGCTTAGGCTCCGCTGAGGCTGCTGATTCAAGTATTTCATCGAGCACAGCAGGTTTAAGCGAATCCGGCAGACCCATATCGGTGATAATAGATAGTCCCAGCGTTTTTATCCCGGAATTTGATGCCAGTATTGCCTCAGGTATTGTGGACATACCAACTGCGTCTGCACCGAGTTTTCTCACAAAACGGTACTCTGCCCTTGTTTCAAGCGCCGGTCCGTGAAGCGAAAGATAAACCCCCTTTTTCACATTAAAGCCGCTATCCAAAGCTGCTCTTTCAGCCAGCTTAATGAGTTCTCTGTCATATATGCATTTATTGCTTGAGCTTAATTTGAAATTTTTCAGCGGAGTATCGAAGTGGAAGTTTATATGGTCGCGCATGATCATAACATCAGCTTTTTTGAATACAGGGTTGAGTCCCCCGCAGGCATTAGAAACAAGAAGTGTTTTCACCCCCAGTCTTTTCATAATTCTGACTGCATAGGTAACTTCCTCGTGGGAATAGTTTTCATAATAATGGAACCTGCCCTGCATTATGACTGCATTCTTGCCCGAGATGCTTCCAAAGATCAGACTGCCATGGTGAGATTCTACAGTTGAAACGGGAAAATGAGGGATTTCTTTATAATCTATCTTATACCTGATCTGAATATCTTTGACCAGCCCGCCGAGCCCTGTACCGAGTATCACTCCGGCTTCGGGAGTGAATCCACCGGTATGCTTTACAATATGATCAAAGGATCTGTTTTCATGTTCCCTTGTCCTGATAACAGTTTTCAAAATTACCTGTCTGCTTAGTATATACTTTTATTTCTGGGATTCATCGAATCCGTGCCCTGAGATGTAATTGCTGATATTGCCGCTGTTATCGCCTGTGCCTCCCGGATTCATCGGATCAAAACCGGAATTTCCGAAATTCATTCCGTAGGTGTTTGATGGTGTCTGTTCATCGCCTTTAACATTTTCAAAAGCGCTCATTGTATTTTCAAGCTTGAAGACCTTCCTGTTACGCTGGTATTCTTCTATTGAGTTGAGCTTTTCAATAAGATAATTTTTAATATCGTCTATCACAGTTTCATTCCTCTGCCTAAGTTCATCAAGTTCCTGGCGGAGGTTCATGAATTCTTCCTGCACCTGCACTTTGGATTTGCTGGAGAGGATTTCCGCTTCTTTAATAATAAGCTCAGCCCGCTTTTTTGCATTTTCAACTACATCTTCAGCCATATCCTGTGACTTTACAATAGCTTTCTGGAAAGTTTTCTCGTTTTCGCGGTAAACCTGTATCTCGCCGGCAAGATCATCCTTTTCTTTTTCAAGCTTTGCATTCTCTTCTTTCACCGCTTCCAGTTCTCTGAAGAGATTCTCGAATGTATTACCGACCGTATCGAGGTAAGCTTCTACTTCACTCACATCGTACCCGCGCATTGTTTTTTTGAATTCCTGCTTTTTTATGTCAATTGCCGAAAGTCTCATAATTTATTCCCCGTTAAAATTTAAGATCTAATTTACTCAATTGTATTTAAATGTATACATGTAGCCGCAACCTTCAGGTTGCGTTTTTAAGTTTCCGTGATTTTTCGCAGCTATAAAAGCTGCGGCTACAAAGTTATGACGGAAACTTCACCTTTGTGACAAACCTAAAAAGCGGGGCTAATAAAAAACAGAAAATCCATTAGCCTCTTGTTCCAAATATTGCCGAGCCAATTCTCAGCATATTCGAACCTTCCTCCAATGCGATATCATAATCGGATGTCATCCCCATTGATAAGTATTTCATATCAATGTTATTGCCCGGCATGCCAAGCGGTTTTATCTCTTCAAAAAGATTCTTCAGTGTTCTGAAGTTTTCCCTGACGATATTCCGATGGTTCTCGTCCTTTTCATCGTCCATCATCTTCCCTATTGTCATTAAGCCTTTAACCTTAATATTTTCAAATTGCGAGATCTCTTTGACCAATTTCAAAGCATACTTAGGATCACATCCTGTTTTCTGATCTTCTCCGGATGTATTTACCTGCACGAGGCATTTAATAATTTTACCTGCTTTTG
>JANWKI010000040.1 GCA_025451455.1 Ignavibacteria bacterium | reverse complement strand
ATGAACCCTGAGGGGTATCGTAAAGCACTTAGGCTCATGAAACTCGCCGAAAAATGTAACAGGCCCGTGATAACTTTAATTGATACTCCCGGCGCTAACCCGGGGATTGAAGCCGAGGACCGCGGACAGGCTGAGGCTATTGCGCACAATATCATGGAAATGAGCAGGCTTAAAGTGCCGATACTAATCTGTATCATAGGTGAGGGGGCTTCAGGGGGAGCGCTTGGTATCGGTGTTGGTGACAGGATACTTATGCTGGAGTACTGCTGGTACTCCGTTATATCGCCGGAATCATGCTCTAGTATACTCTTCAGGAGCTGGGATTATAAGGAGCAGGCTGCCGAGGCTTTAAAGCTTACTGCAAGTGACCTTGTCGAGCATAAAATTGTTGACAGGATAGTTTCTGAGCCTCAGGGCGGAGCCCACAGAAACCACAAAGAAGCCGCTGAATTTTTGAAACAGGCAATACTTGAGGAACTTAAACCTCTTGAAAAAGTTGACCCGGAGAAATTCCTTGACCTGCGCACTAAAAAGTACGGAGCAATGGGTTACTGGGAAGGCTGAACAATTATATAACTTACGTTAATGTTCTTTTTCTACTACTATGGTCGATAAATCTGCAAAATTCCTTGTCAAAGGCGGGAAGCCTTTGCGCGGTTCGCTCCGCATCAGCGGTGCAAAAAACGCCGCATCCAAGCTGTTAATTGCTTCACTCCTCACAGATGAACCCATGCATATCACAAATTGCCCTATCAGTATCGGCGAAATTCATGTAACCAGAAGCATTATTGAATCCCTCGGCGCAAAATTCAGAAAATACGCTAATAATGAAGTAATCGTACAGACTAAGAAGATCAGTGATAACTCATTTTCTTCATCGCTCGGACTCATAAACAGGATTGGAATACTTACAGCCGGTCCCTTACTGCACAGAACAGGCGAAGCGAAACTGCCCAAGCCCGGCGGCGACCAGATAGGCGCAAGACCAATAAACTTTCACCTCGACGCACTGAAAAAGCTTGGTGCGGTGATCAAAGAACATCCAAAATATTTTTCAATCAAAGCTAAACGGTTAATTGGCACTGATATTACTCTGCCTTTTCCCTCGGTCGGAGCAACTGAAAACATAATCCTTGCTTCATCGATGGCAATCGGTAAAACCACTATACAGAATGCCGCCGTTGAGCCTGAGATTATGGACCTTATCATGCTTCTGCAGAAAATGGGAGCTATAATTGATGTTAAGACTGACAGGACCATAGTTATAACCGGTGTTGACAAGCTTTACGGAGCCAAACACAGCGTTATACCCGATAGATTAGAGGCAGCCTCGTTTGCATGCGCGGCAATTGCCTCGAAGGGCGAAGTTACTATTTACGACGCACAGCATAAGGATATGATAACGTTCCTGAATACAATAAGGCTAATTGGCGCTGAATATGAAGTTAAGGATGACGGTATAAAGTTCTCATATGAAGGTGAGCTTAAACCAATAAGCATTGAAACCGATGTACACCCCGGGTTTATGACTGACTGGCAGCCGCCTATGACTATCCTGTTAACGCAGGCAAATGGTATATCCACCCTGCATGAATCGGTTTACGAAAACCGCTTTGGATATGTGAAGGAATTAAATAAAATGGGCGCAAGTATTGAGCTTACCAATGACTGTCTCGGCTCGCCATGCAGATTCAACGGTTCGGCGTATTACCACAGCGCTATTATTAAAGGCAAGACTCCCTTAAAACCCGCTGAAATAATTGTACCAGATATACGCGCGGGATTTTCATACCTCGTTGCGGCAATACTTGCCAAAGGCGAAACCTTAGTACACGGAATACATTACATTGACAGGGGATACGAGAAAATTGATAAGAAAATGCGTAAACTTGGGGTGAATATCAGGAGGGTATAGCTTTATTCCTAACTATTTTTTCTTATTCTGGTTATCTTATTATAGATTATGAGACTGCTTTAAAAGTGTTTTGGGTTATTGATTTTCTTCAATTATCAATATTATGAACACACTTATTATCACAATTTTTCCCTATGCAGCAATAATAACTTTATTGATAGATATCATTAAGTATCTTTGCTTGTCAAAGTTATATCCTTCTAAAACAGTATTGGATTCAAATCTCAGTTTTGACTTTCCTGAAATATCTTATTTGTTTCGGCAATTCAGATGCAATCAATTTTTTCCCGGATTTTCTTCCCTCAGCATAATATTCCTAAATTTTGATTTATTATCATGAAAGGCTATAGTATATGGCACAGAAATTTTTTATAATCATATTTGTTGTTTTGCAAAGTGTATTTGTTTTTTCCCAGAATGAATTAATAAATTATCCTCTGCAAGTTGGTAACGTTTACGTATTTCTAAGAATAAATACCCTTCATGTCATTATCCCACCTATGACTATAATTGATTCTAGTTACGTAAGAAGTACTATAGACAAAGACACTTTATTGAATTCTAAAATGTATTATAGAATTAATAGTTTTCCGGTTAATTATGGAAATCTGAATTATTACAGATTCGATTCCCTGACCGGTAGATTTCTATTGTGTGACTCTAGCGTTAATTGTGAAAACTATACATCTGAAAAATTAGTTGATAGTCTTTGGGCGAATCTATATGATTCGGTATACTTTTGTTCTTCATTTCTTAATCAATGTACAGATACATTGAGTTGCTCCATTTTTGGATCAACAAAAAATGCGAGAATATTTAAGATTATCTGGGGCGGAGGCAGCCACTTTTCTTATTCTTCAAAGAGATATGCAGATCACTTTGGATTAGTTATGTACGAATCCGGTGGTTCGGGACCTTATGCGACCTCAATAACACAATACATTTTGAAAGGATGCATAATTAACAATGTTTTATACGGTGATACATCCAGCTATTTATCAGCAATTGAACAAATCAGTTCAGAGACTCCTCAGAACTATTTTCTGGGTCAAAATTATCCCAATCCATTTAATCCGGTTACAAGCATACAATTCGACCTTACCAAAGCATCATTTACTAATATTACAATCTATGATTTACTTGGAAGACAAATTGAAGTATTGGTAAATTCGGAACTGAAACCCGGTACATATGAAATAAATTGGAATGCAGAACAATTTACCAGCGGTGTATACGTATACAGAATGGAAGCAGAAGAACAAGGCGGAAATAAGTTTGTAGAAACAAAGAAGATGATCCTTATAAAATGAAAAAACTCTTAAATATCACATTTTCTCTTTCGGTAATAATTATTTTATTGCTTGGGTTTGCTTTGCCTGTCAATCCGCCTGTGGGTAATTGGTACCAGCAGTTTATGCCTGATCTAGGAGGAAGGTCAATAACAGATATAACTTTTACTGATAGTTTAAAAGGTTTTGCAATTACAAACGAGGTTTCTGATACTTCATTTGTAATACGTACAACAAATGGAGGAAATAACTGGACCAGAAGTCATTTTGATACCGGTATATGCAGTTATTATAATATTCAGTTCGTTAATCAAAATACGGGTTATGTAAGCGGATACATATATAATGGCAGCGTATTCAGGCTTGTAAAAACAACAAACGGCGGAAATAGCTGGTTTTATATAAATCATTCATCTGATATAGTTGCGATCGATATGCATGCATTGAGTGAGGATACTATATGGGTAGTAGATTCAGGATCCCTCACAGGCGGCGTATTCTTTACCTCGAACGGCGGCACGAGCTGGCAGAATCAGTTGAGTATTGGGAGCCAGAACCCAACAAAGATATATATGTTTAATTCAAGAATTGGTTTTATATCAAAGAATTTGGGTTCGCAAGGTTATGTAAGAAAAACAGAAAACGGCGGGGCAAGCTGGAGTATTATTGTCCCGAATGATTATTATCTTGATATATATTTTGCAGACAGCTTATTAGGATGGAAATCAAGTGCGTTTGGCTTCAAGAAAACTACAGATGGCGGATTAAACTGGGTAACACAAACCTTGCCAAGCGGAGGATTGATCCAAACTAACGGTGGTTTGTCATTTTCAAATATTAATAGAGATACAATATGGAGCAGCGGAGGATATCTATTATATCCAAATAACACAACACATGGTTTTTTAAACAGAACTACAAATCAGGGTGATACGTGGTATTACCAAATACCTGATACATCGCTTCTCTATGTGGGGGGTAATGTAAACTTTGTAAACAAATTATACGGGTGGGCAACAAGTACTTATGGAGGTATCCATACTACCACAGGAGGCGATCCGGTATGGTACTTTGGTATACAGCAGATAAGTAATAATATACCCAAAGATTTTGAATTACATCAAAATTACCCGAATCCATTCAATCCGCGGACAGTCATACCGTTCAGCCTGAAAAAATCAGCTTATGTAAAGTTAATTGCATACGATATCACAGGCAGGGAAGTGCAGAAAATGGTTGACGGTAATTACTCAGCAGGGGAGTATGAGGTTGACTTCATGGGCAAGTTTACCGCAAGTGGCGTGTATTTATACAGAATGGAAGCAGAAGAACACGGCGGAAGTAAGTTTGTTGAAACGAAGAAGATGATCTTACTGAAATAGCGAGATAGTGAGATAGCGAAATAGTTATTACTTTATAAACTTTATAAACTTTATGAACTTTATGAACTTTATAAACTTTATGGACTTTCTAACTTTTTAACTTTTTAACTTTTGACCGCTTCCGGAAGCCTCTTTACCACAATCATAGCTCCTAAATATATTAATGCTGAAAGTATAAACACAACCCTGAACCCATAGCTCATAGAAAGCATTACAACCAGAACACTTCCGAGCACGGAGAAAAAGCCGTTTACTCCCCATCCATAGGCAACAAGGTATTTGGAATCATTCGATATCTTGCTCATTCCGTAAGGAAAAGGAATGCCCATAAAAAATGCAAGCGGAGCGATAAGCGCTATGGAGATAATTACCCTCCACATAATATCAGTTCTTACAAGTGCATCAAATATCACGGAATTTAAAAGTCCGATAATAATTGTTAATCCGGCAATCACAAAATAAATAATATTTACCTTGCCTTTGAATAATGCAATAACTTTTTCCGAGAACATACTGCCGATACCTGAGAATATCAGCATTGTAGAAATAATCGTAAGCATTGTATATACGGGCTGACCCAAAAACAGCGTGAACTTCTGTATCAGGCAAATTTCGATGATTATATAACCAAGTCCCAAAAGCGCAAAATACAAAATATATTTACCTTTTTTAACCTTTTTTATCACAGGGTCTTTCCTGAACTTCACATATATCGGCAGAAATATAAGAAGGGCGCTGAGAAGTATTGTCTGCAGGAGCAGAATTACAAGTGTCGATTCAGCAACAGGCTTTTGTGCCAGCGATATCAAGGCTCTATCGGTCTGCGAGAATGATTCCTTGATGTTGGCTATGTTAAGGTCTGAAAAATCGGTGTTATGTTCAAAATACGGATTGTCATCAGTTGCCGGAAGCAATTTCCTGTCAGGGAACTTCTTGACCGACTCATAAATATTATCACTTTCAATAAGGTCTTTAAAAATACCATTCTGTTTTGATGTCGGGTCATAAACAGTTTCGAGATTCAGCATAGCGCTGATGGTTTTCAATAGCTGAACGTCATATTCATCAAACCCGCTCTTTCTGAAGAGCACTCCCGATAAGTAACTTACATCAACTTCAAACTCGCTTGGCGGACGCTTGAAAATGTAAAATTGCGTCTTTGTATCGCTTCCTCCGTTTTTCTGCTGTGCAATCTTCAATGAAGAAACCAGCCTTGGTATCTGTGCCTCCGGCCTTGAAATATATAATACTCCGTTAATATCAAGGTGCTGGAGGTATTCCCTGAGGGCTTCTTCTGTCAGGATATAATTTTCAACCAGGCTCATTGCTCCGCTGTTTGTTGCCGATGCTGATATTGTATGCGCGCTTATAATCACATCATACTTTATCCTCTTGCCCCTCAGCCAGCCCCTTGCGTCATCAGTAATTATATTTACTCTTTTGTCTTTTGCAATTCCTGTTGTCCAGTAGCCTGCGAGGTCTTTTTCGACGAGGTCGTTTAATATCGGGTTGATCTCAACTGCAGTAACGGATCTTGCATTATATGTAAGAGCTGAAAGTATCTCACCGCCGCCGCCTGAGCCTATTATAAATACCTTTGCCGTATCCTGGCGCTTCAGTACCATAGCAAGTGTCGAAGCATCAAATGGCACATGTGAAGAATCGGTAAGTATTGGTACCTTGGGAATATTGGTGGTTGAGTTGCCTGCATCAATAATTGCAGTGTAAACAGGATAGTCATCAACATTTTCACCGTCATCTTTCATCACATCTACCCGCGAAAATGAATTCCACTTTGTAAGCAGCCTCAGTTCCGGGTTATCCTTCATGTAGTT
>JANWKI010000039.1 GCA_025451455.1 Ignavibacteria bacterium | reverse complement strand
TAGTGATTCAAAACCGTGCATTGATCCCGATAGTTGGCAGAATCGGAAACTGCCCTATAACCTTTTGTTTTACCTGCAAATTGTAATCTATATAAAAATCATAACCTATGACATTCTGCCGGTTATACACATTAATGACATCAAGGTAGAAACCCCAGTCAATTCCCCAGAACTGAGTGTAAGCGGTTGCTCTAATATCCAGCCTATGATAAACAGGTTTTTTTGAAGCGAAGAGATTGCTCTGACCGCCGAAATCAAAATCAAACTGCACAATGTTCAGGATTGGCAGAACGGCTAGCGAATCACCTACAACCCTTGGTTTTACCCCAACCGGAACCGTAACAGGGAAGTTCGATGAATAGTTGAACCTTGCACCTATTTCCAGCCATCTGAGGAGTTTATAATTTGCCACAATGTTTAATGAATGCCTCTGGTCATATCTGAAAGGTGTTATTATTCCCTCTCTATCTCTGTTTGCAACTGAAAACGAATAGCTGACCCAGCCTGTAAGTTTTGTATTCGGATTGAGCGCCTTTTTTTCAAGGTAGAGCTCAAAACCATAGGAATATCCCTTTGCCCCGTTTATGGGGATACTTGTCAAAGAATCATATGGCAGCTTAGTGCTGCTTCTTGTCCAGTTATCAGGATCCCGGAGATAATTCGGGTCATAATTATTCGGGTCATTGGGATAGAACTCATACCTGTATCCGGTAAGTTTCTGCTGAACTATCAGATTACTGAAATCTTTATAATACGTTTCAAACCTGCCGAAGACCTCATTGGTAAACCACCTTTCAAGTCCGAGGACATAATGAATAGAGCGTTCCGCGTCAAGCCTTGAAGCAGTTTCTTTGCTAAGGTCATAAAAAACCTGCGCATCAAATAGTTTTTCATATCCGGGTGACTGGTAATACAAACCTGTTCCGGCCCTGACGGTCGTTATTTTGTCAATTGCATATGATAAATTCAGCCGGGGTGAAAGATATACCTTATTGTTAATGGCAAAATAATCGAACCTTGTACCTATCTGTACAAACAGTATTTCTGATAACTTCAGCCTGTCCTGCGCGTATAGATTTCCTCTCAAATAGTCTTTACCTTCGATAAATCCTTCTGAAATGGCGTTGAAGTTGGGGTTACTCTGAAATATCGCTTTTAATCTTTCATCAAGATCAAGTTTGAATTCAAGATCAGTCTTTAATAGATCGATCCCTCCTCCTATTTCAGTCTTGTGATCATCAGATAAAAAAATTGTATTATTAACGAGAGAAAATTTCCTGAAAATATATTGTGATTTAAACCCGATACCTAAAAATAAACCAAGGGCTCTTAAGCTGTCCCTCACTTCAGGTGTATATATTTCCCTGTCAAGAACGGGGTCTAAAAGCTCTCCGCCGAACTGTGCGTCACCTTTATTCCTGTACCACGAAAGGGTTGTCTTTGATAAGAATCTTGTATTGGGGGCATAATGCCATGAAATACCCAGAACATCGTTGGCAGACTGGTCTTTTACCGTTATGCTGTCCGAAAGTTCCTTGGAATTTCCGGGAATGATGTTTACTCCGTCACGCGAATAAATACCGTTGAGCACAAACTTATGATCTTTGAAAGGGCCGAAAGTAATCTTTGCCTGAACATCTTCAAATGAAGGGAACGATGCGCTTTCATCTATAAGGCCGGCGTTTTTGGCAAACGGACCCAGTATCAGGTCGTAATAACTTCGCCTGGTGGAAACTATCCATGAACCTGGAACATTCCTGAACGGCATCTTTCCGCTGAATACCAGGTTGGCATTGGCAATGTTAATGTTTGTCTGCCCGGTGAAATATTTTTGCTTATTCCCTTCGCTGTTGGATACGTCAAGCACTGCCGAGAGCCTGTCGCCATACCTGGAAGGAAACCCTCCTGTTATCAGGGTTATATCCTGAAGCGTCTCGGGGTTGAACATACTGAACACACCGTAGAGCCTGTACGGATTGAATATCTCGATGTTATCCATTACTATCAGGTTCTGGTCAGGCCCGCTTCCGCGGACTATCAATTGTGAAGAAAAATCATTTGGCGCCGAAACTCCGGGGAGTGTTTGCAGTGAGCGAAGGACATCTTCGCCTACACCCGGAATAACACGTGTTGTTTTTGGTGAAAGGTTTAACAGGCTTGTCCGCATATCATTTTGCGCCTGCCGGAATCGCTCTGATACAACATCAATTTCTTCGGTTGTATAGGTCTCATCATCCATCAAAAGATCAATTGTCAAAGTATCACTTCCAAATGCAGTAATATTCTTTTTCTCAGCCGGTTTGTAACCGTTGAGCTCAGCCTTTAGATCATATTTGCCCGGCAGAACACCTTCAAATTTAAAACTGCCATCACTGCCGGTCTCTGCTTCAAGGAGTTTTTTCGAAGTTGATGTACTTAATGTCAGAAGAACATTCTCCAGAACACCGCCGTTAATTTTTGTGACGCTGCCTTTTATTACGGAAGTTGTTTGTGCGCTTGAAACAGCTGCCCGTATCAGAAAAAAAGTTATGAATATTATGAAAGAATTTTTATAAAACATTTTGAGGAGTCATATAAAACTTAATCCGGTGGGGACTAAAATAGTTCCTTTTTATCGATTTTTATGCAATTTACTAATAATTCTTAAAATATTCTGTAAAATAATGTAAATAAAGATTTTATATCAAAATATAGACTGATTCTGTAAGGAATTTCGCACTGCATCTGAACAATGGCAAAAGAAATAGATGACATTTGAAATTATTCTCATTTATTTTGGTTTTGATTTATAACTGGATTTACAGAAATTACCTCATTTTTCGCATTAATGACCTTTTACAGACAGGAAACAAAATTTACATGCGGTCCGGCTTCTATCAGAAACTCACTGCTTGCCCTGGGTTACATATTTTCTGAAAGGAAGATTAGGGAACTCTCAGGGGCTGATAAGCTTAACGGAACCAGCGAAAAAAAGATATTCAGAGCTCTCAGGCAGCTTGGATTTCTTTATAAACCTTTTTACAACAAGACCGAAGCAGCCTTTAAACAAAGGGTAACCTACAATCTGAAAAAAGGCAATAAGCTTATCGTTCTTACCGATCACGAAGATCACTGGATAAGCGTTGTTGAATACGAGAATAAATACATCACTGTTATTGACCCCGAACAAAAGCGCGTCAGAATGCTCCTTACTCCTAAATCACTTTCCAAATGGTGCCTTAATTTCAATAAACGCAAAAAAAATACATATTATTTCGGAATAATAATTTTAAAGCCTGAAGATTGAAATATCATTCTGAGCGAATCTTGTTGATTATGCAAAAGCATCAGCCACTAATTTCACAAATTCACACTAATTAAAATAGTGTCAGCGAGTTGTCTCCACAGCTAAGAATACTTTGTCGCAATAGCCCCTTAAGTTTGACGTATTTACCACTTTGTAAATCAGTTTCCATTTAACATATTTGAATTAAAGTATTCCCCGTTGTTGGTCTACGACTCTTCGAGTCGAAGACTCGTAGAGTGTTGTGACCAACAACTTAATCAATAAAATATTATGGGAAAATTATCGGTTTTCAATTTCATAACACTTAACGGGTTTTACAAAGGCTCTAATAATGATATCAGCTGGCACAGGCACGGCACTGAAGAAAATGAATTTGCCTCGGAGGGGCTTAAATCCGACAGCATGCTCCTTTTCGGCAGGGTGACCTATGAGATGATGGCAGGCTACTGGCCAACTCCCATGGCTGCACAAAACGACCCAAGCACAGCTGAAGGTATGAACAGCTCAGAAAAAATTGTGTTTACAAGAACTCTGAAAAAAGCTGAGTGGAATAATACAAGAATTATCAGTGACAATGTTATTGAAGAGGTAAAGAAACTGAAAAAAAACGGAAAAGACATGACAATCCTAGGCAGCGGAAGCATTATAACTTTCTTTGCAGAAAATGAATTGATAGATACTTACCAGGTAATGATCGACCCGGTTGCGCTTGGGGAGGGTACACCGATTTTCAGCAATATTAAAAATAAACTCGACCTGAAACTCACAGGCACCAGATCATTCAAGAGCGGAGTTGTCCTGCTTAGCTACGAGCCAATGAGGTAATTTAACATAAGTTTTGACTTTTTTTCTGTGAGCCGAAATTCAACAGAACTTTCTTACCTTTGTAAATGTTATACAAGCACATAATTATTATTAACATGGAAAAAGATGAACGATAGAAAAAAGCTGGCACAGTTTATACTGCTGATGTTCATTACAGGCCTGCTGCTATATCTTTGCTGGCTGATGTTCGCACCCTTTATTACTATTTTACTATGGTCAGCAATACTTGTTATCATATTCCATCCTTTATACAGAAAGATCCTCGGCAAAGTAAAAAGCCATACTTTAAGCGCAATTATTACAATTGCCATATCATTCCTTACTTTCATAATTCCGGTGCTTCTTGTTTCAGCAGCAGCAATAAATGAGCTTGCGGGGTTTGCAGGCAGCTCGGTTAACGAGGTGCAGCAGGTTATCAGTGACCCCATGCACAGCAGATTTGCGTATATATATAATTACATCAACGGATTTGTGAATCTGAAAGAGCTTATCAAGCCTGAGGATATTAAAGCCTTTGCTTCACGGGCAAGCGGGATAATGCTCTCTGCTTCGTGGTACCTTATCGAAGGAGTCTTTGGAATGTTCATCGGTATACTGTTCTCGATCTTTGCAATGTTCTATCTTTTCCGTGATGGTGAAAAGATAGTCGAGGATCTTCCCGGAATTCTGCCTATGGATAACACACAGGCAAAAGAGCTGATACGCGAGACAGCTGAACTTATCAATGCGACCATCAGAGGTTCGCTCTTTGTAGCAATATTGCAGGGAACACTTGCCGGAATTATCTTCTGGCTGCTTGGAATACCTTCATATATTCTGCTTGGCGTAATTGCAATGATATTTTCGCTTATCCCTACAGGAGGGACTGCCTTTGTAACTGTTCCCGTCATCATTGTACTGCTGATATCTGGTGATTACTGGAAGGCTGGTATTCTTGCCGTTTATGCTTCGCTTGTAATAGGTATGATAGATAATTTTCTTCTGCCAAAGCTAATCAAACAGCGTGCAAAGATGAATGAGTTATTTGTATTTTTCAGTGTGCTCGGCGGTCTTCAGCTGTTTGGGATTATCGGACTTTTCATGGGGCCTATAATCCTTGCAATTGCAATGGGCCTGCTGAAAGTTTTTAAAGGCGAGAAGATCGATAAAGATACTATTTCGCTGTAGGGAAGTAAAAAGTCAAAAGTCAAAAGTGAAACGGCAAAAGTGAAACGGCAAAAACAGTTTTAAGACAAATTATGAAATATAATTAACGGCTTTTAGTTCCGTAGGAACTAACTGTTTGTAGCCAATAATTCAGAATATCCATTTAGCTCCGTAGGAGCGGCCTGTAATATGCCAAATACCTATTCACAAATATATATCCAGATCGTATTTGCCGTAAAAGGCAGACAGAACTTAATACCTGCAAAAAACAGGGAAGAATTACATAAATATATAACAGGGATTGTTCAAAACCGTGAACAAAAAATGCTCTCAGTCTTTTGTATGCCCGACCATACTCATATTCTGGTTGGATTAAAAACCTCCATTTCCATTTCTGATCTAGTTAGAGATGTAAAAGCAGGTTCATCTAAATTTATTACTGAGAAAGGGTGGGTAAAGGGTAAGATTAATTGGCAGGAAGGATTTGGAGCGTTTTCCTATTCAAGAAGCCAGATTGATACAGTGATTAAATATATTTTAAACCAGGAAGAGCATCATAAGAAAACAACATTTAGAGAAGAATATATTGATCTCCTGACCAAATTTGAAATTGAATATGATGAAAGATATTTATTTGAATGGATTGAAAATCAGGCCGCTCCTACGGAGCTATAAATTTTTAGATATCATTTTTTCTACAAACAGTCAGCTCCTACGGAGCAAAAAAAAGACGACCCGGCGGGTCGTCTCTACGAAAATGCGATCTTATTCCCTCCCCTTCGGGGAGGGTTAGGGTGGGGTCTATGCTGCCTTTATATCCTTTACCGGATAACTTTCAGGGTACAGCAAACACTTAACTTCGTGTGATGACTGGTTCAGTGATGAAAGCACCGGCCTTATGCTTTCGCACTCGCCCTTTTTTATTTTAGGGCAGCGCGGATGGAAATAACAGCCGCTCGGCACGTTGGCAGGGGATGGGACATCACCCGTTAAAATTATTCTTTGGCGTTTTTGTTTCGGATCAGGTATCGGGACAGCTGATAGCAATGCTTCGGAATACGGATGCTTTGTCCCGGCATAAAGCTCTTTGCAATCGGCAATTTCAACTATCTGCCCGAGATACATTACAGCTACCCTGTCACTAATATGCTCAACAACAGAAAGGTCATGCGAAATAAATAAATAAGTCAATCCTAGGTCATTCTGCAGATCCTGCAATAAATTTATGATTTGTGATTGAATCGATACATCAAGTGCGGATACAGGTTCATCGCAAACTATGAATTTTGGTTCGACCGATAGCGCTCTGGCAATACCTATTCTCTGCCTCTGGCCGCCGGAAAATTCGTGCGGATATCTTCTGGCGTGAAGTTTGCTCAAGCCCACTATCTCAAGAAGCTCTTCAACACGCTTGTTTGCAGCGTCACCCTCGGAAATTTCATGGAATTTCAGGATTTCGGTTATCATGCCGCCTACGGTCATTCTTGGATTCAGCGAAGAATACGGGTCCTGAAAAATTATCTGCATATCCTTGCGGAGTTTCTTCAGGTCTTTTGAATCCATCTCAGTTACATTCTGCCCCTCAAAATTTACTATTCCGCCCGTAGGCTCGATGAGCCTCAGCAGGCTTCTGCCGATCGTGGTCTTGCCGCAGCCGGATTCACCCACCAGCCCCAATGTTTCACCCTTCTTTATCTGGAAGGAAACATCATCAACAGCTTTTACATATCCTATTGTTTTTGAAATTAACCCCTTTTTGATAGGGAAATATTTCTTAAGATTCTGTACTTCGAGCAGGATTTCCGGCATTACAATTATGTTTTAATTAGCTTCCTGAAAATTTCAATGTCAAATATATGCTAATTCCTGAAAAATTTCAATGTTATTTGGTGATTGGTTATGAGACAAAAGTCCCCCTTACAAAGGGGGTTTTTCATTCAAAGGTCTCTTTTGTAAAAAGTAGCTGTAAAATCAAACATTCAGCAGCAATCCTGTCAGCAATATTGCAGCAGTTTCACTTCGGTATTTTCTCGGGCCAAGATTTACCGGCCTGAATCCTGAACTGAGGGCATCATCAACTTCCTTCAGTGTAAAACCGCCCTCGGGTCCGATGAAAATATCAATCGAGTCTTCATTTATTGCGGAATCGATTTTCTTAAGTGCATTTGTGGTCCCCGGATCTCTTTCGTCCGCTATCAGCTTTAACTTTGAATTTGCTGACTTCAGAGCATCTTCAAATGTTACCGGCATCATAACTTTTGG
>JANWKI010000038.1 GCA_025451455.1 Ignavibacteria bacterium | reverse complement strand
TTAATATTTTCAAATTGCGAGATCTCTTTGACCAATTTCAAAGCATACTTAGGATCACATCCTGTTTTCTGATCTTCTCCGGATGTATTTACCTGCACGAGGCATTTAATAATTTTACCTGCTTTTGCTGCCTCTATCTGAATTCTCTGCGCGAGCTTGAGACTATCTACTGAGTGGATCAGAAAGACAAACGGCACTACAAATTTAACCTTATTTGTCTGTAAATGTCCTATCAGGTGCCAATGAATTATCCTTTCCCTGAAATCCGCTTCCTTTTCAAGCATTTCCTGCACGCGGTTCTCACCGAAATCAAGCTGGTTATAATCCAGAGCAGAACGAACTGCATCAGAAGGAAATGTTTTACTGACTGCAATTATATATATCTCTTTCGGGTCACGCTCACAAGTATCGCAGACTCTCTTGATCTTAGCTTTAAGCTTTATCAGGTTGTTTTCTATGTAGTCATATTGCATTACGAGTCAGTACCAAGGTAAAAAATCAGTTTACCTGTAAAAATATCATTTACTTAAGGAATATTCAAGATAAATATGATTTTTGTGCTGAGATTAAGAAGGAACGGTTTTTAGCCGTTCCTTTGACGACTTGCCATTGTTTGGTACAATACATTACTTGTCATTCCGGCGAAGTCTGTGAAATTATGCTGGGCTTGCTGGTTATACCGAAAGCAACCCGCATAACTGAGATTGCACTGCTTATTGCCGTCTTCCCTGCCAACATTCAAATGACAATTAACTATGCAAATGAACATGATCCGGAACTGTGGATATCAATTGTCCGCCTACCAATACAAATACTGCTGATATAGTGGGTGTGGATTTATACACGCTCTTCACAAAAGTAAAATTACTAAAAAAAATCGTTATATTTGACCACATACTTAAATTAAAAATCATATTAATAAAATGAAAACAGTTAGAGTTCAGTACAAGGCAAAACCCGAATTTGTTGAAACCAACAAAGCAAACATTTCCAGGGTCATGTCCGATCTAAGGGAGCTTAATGATCCGGGAATAAAATACAGCACATTCATATTTGAAGACGGGCAGACATTCATGCATTTTGCAATGTTCAGTGATGATGACGGGCAGAAGAAGCTGAATGAACTGGAATCATTTAAGAAGTTCGGCGCTGAGCTTAAAGCTAGCGGACCCGTCGAGCCTCCCAAACCGGAAACACTCACATTGGTTAATTCGAGTTATGATATATTTTAATATTAACAAATTCTTCATATATTCCAACTAAATTACAGCACTTTAATAATTTTTTTAAATTCAAAAAACATGGATAAAACATCAAATGCTTTGAACTGGTTCGAGGTGCCTGCTTTGGATATCGCAAGAGCAAAAAAATTTTATGAAACTATCTTCGCGGCTGAGCTTTCAGATATGCCTGAAATGATGGGAATGAAAATGGCCGCGTTCCCAGCTGACTGGAATACCGGTAAGGTTTCGGGGGCATTGGCTCAAAGCCCTATGCATAAGCCTTCAGAAGTGGGCACGGTTATTTATTTAAACGCTAATCCTGATATCCAGACGGTGCTTGACATGGTTGAAACCGCTGGCGGCAAGGTTGCGATGCCCAGAACATCATTAGGTCCCAACGGTTTTATGGCGTTTATTATAGATACCGAAGGCAACAAAATGGGTTTGCACGCGAAAAATTAAGTTTACATAAGCGGCGCGTGTGAAATAATTTTGGTGCTTCTGATTTATTTCCCGTTGTTGGTGGGAAACACCAGCAACCAGGTGCAAAAATTGCCACGACCTAAAGGTCATGGCAATTCAGAATCATTACCTTCCATATGCAAGCGTAGCATTGTAAAGAACTTATGCATACTTATCATACTCACCATTTAAAAACGGATTATTCTCTTTCTCTTCTCCTATTGTTGTTTCATCCATATGCCCGGGGAAAACGATAAAATCATTGTCAAATGTAAAGAGCTTTGTGCGGATAGAATCAAGAAGCAGGTCCATATCACCCATCCACAAATCAGTCCTGCCGATTGAGCCACGGAAAAGAACATCACCCCCGAAAATGACTTTTTCATTCTCATCAACAAAACAAACACTGCCTGGCGAGTGGCCGGGTGTATGCAAAATCTTTAAAGTTGTATTAGCAAATTTTATCTCGTCTGATTCATCAATGAATCTGTCAGGCTCAGGTGGTTTCGGGAAATTCACACCGAACATCGCTGCCTGGTCCATAGACTTATCTATCAAAAGCATATCATCTTTGTGCATGAGTAATGGAACATTAAACTCTTTTTTCGCCCAGTCATTTCCCAGAATATGATCAATATGCCCGTGAGTGTTCAGTATGAGTTTAATACTAATACCGTTTTGCTTAATGTAACCGAGTATCTCATCCTTTTCAAAATCTTCAAATGCACCGGGATCGATGATAACACCTTCTTTGGAAGCTTCATCCCAATATATATAGCAGTTCATTTCAAACGGATTGACTGTGAATGATTTGGTTTTCATAATTCCCGTGCAATTGTCATGCTGAACTTGTTTCAGCATCTAATAAAGACCCTGAAACGAGGTCAGGGTGACAGAGTTGGTTTGCTTATTAGTATAGTTTTTATTTACTTTTTTGAATATTTTTGCATTTCACACCGCAAATTACGATGAAAGAACACGAGAAAACAGGTACAGGCACGGTAACCAAACGCAGAGAAATGGTAATTGCTTTGAACAAGAAGGCATGGCATGATTTTGAAATACTGGATAAATACGAAGCAGGAATGGTTCTTGCAGGCACCGAAGTTAAGTCGCTCAGGGACCACAAGATAAGCCTTGTTGATGCCTATGCGCGTGTAAAAAAAGGAGAGGTATGGCTGTACAACGCGAACATTGCATTATACAGACTTGGCACATTTACAAATCACGAACCAACAAGCGCAAGAAAGCTTTTACTGAGAAAGAGCGAAATTAAAAAGCTTGATATTAAGCTGAAAGATAAGAGTTTAACGATTGTTCCACTTAAGGTTTATTTTTCAGGTCCGTTTGTAAAAGTAGAAATCGGACTTGCAAAGGGAAAGAAGCAGTACGATAAACGCGAATCAATAAAGAAAGCTGATGTAAAAAGGCAGTTAAGCAGAGTAAAAGTATAAAATAAAAGAACATTAATGACATTTCCGCCGGTAAAAGAACAATTAGACCTTATTAAACGGAATACCGTTGAGATTATTCCCGAAGAAGAACTCGAGCGAAAGCTTGCGGCTTCTTTGAAGGAAAATAAACCGCTCAGGATAAAGCTTGGATGCGACCCATCTAGGCCGGATCTGCATATAGGGCATGGAGTAGTATTGCAAAAACTCAGGGACTTCCAGGATCTAGGCCACAAAGCCATATTGATAATCGGCGATTTTACAGCAATGATAGGCGACCCGTCGGGGAAGAATAAAACTCGCCCCCCGCTTACACTTGAGGAAACCCGCATAAACGGAAAGACATACTTCGACCAGGCTTCAAAGATACTTTTGGAAAAAGATCTTGAGATCAGGTACAATTCCGAATGGCTGGATAAGATGACGTTCAGCGACGTGATAAAGCTTGCAAGTAAATATACAGTTGCGCAGATACTTGAGCGCGATGATTTTGAAAAGCGTATGGAAAGCAAAACTCCCATAAGCCTGCATGAGCTTCTCTACCCTCTCAGCCAGGCGATGGATTCAGTTGCAGTAACAAGCGATGTTGAGCTTGGCGGCACAGACCAGAAATTCAATTTACTCGTTGGCCGCGCTATACAGGAATCATACGGTCAGAACGCACAGTGTATAGTAACATGTGAACTTCTAGAAGGCACTGATGGTGTTGAGAAGATGAGTAAATCGCTTAACAATGCAATTTGTTTTACAGATGCGCCGAAGGATATTTTCGGGAAGACGATGTCAATTCCGGATAAACTGATATTGAAATATTTCACTCTTGCAACCATGCTCGGCAATAAGGAGCTTGCTGAGATAAAAGCTCAGCTTGATGATACGGCAACCAATCCCCGCAACATCAAGGTCAGTCTTGGGTATGAGTTAGTAAAGAAATATTACGATGAAGAATCAGCTAAATTCGCACAGAAGGAATTTGAAACAATTTTTGTTAAGAAGGAAGTTCCGGATGATATACCGGTGTTCAAAATGGACGCAAAAGAGGTGAAACTGGTAACACTCATAAAAGAGAACAACATGGCGCCTTCATCCTCTGAGGCAATAAGGCTGATAAAAGCCGGCGGAGTTACCATTGACGGCGAGAAGATAACAGATGAGAAGTTTGTGGTAAAACCCGAAAAGGATTTTATTCTGAAAGTCGGGAAAAGAAGGTTTTTGAAAGTCCTTGTCTGAAATGTTCATATTAAGAAATATTTGATATTATATTACTGATTTAGTTTTTAATTATTATATTTGTTCATCTTTAACTCACCTATTTTGTCAAACTATAAAACCGGAGAAACAACAGAAATTGTTTAAACCAACTAAAATCTTTTTCACCAAGGGTGTTGGAAGGCACAAGGATTATTTGCAGTCATTTGAGCTGGCACTAAGAGTTGCAGGAATTGAAAAATGTAACCTGGTATCGGTATCAAGTATATTCCCGGCAGGATGCAAGAGAATCTCGAAAGAAGAGGGAGTAAAGCTCCTCGAACCCGGACAGATAACTTTTTGCGTGATGGCCCGTAATTCAACAAATGAAGCAAACAGGCTGATAGCTTCCTCAATCGGTGTTGCCCTGCCAAGTGATGGTAACCAGTACGGTTACATTTCAGAACATCATCCCTTTGGAGAGTCGGAAAAGATCTCGGGTGAGTATGCCGAGGATATTGCGGCGCAGATGCTTGCTACAACACTTGGGATTGAGTTTGACCCTGAGCAGGCGTGGGATGAAAGGGAACAGGTTTACAAGGCAAGCGGACAGATATACAAAACATTCAATATAACGCAGTCTGCAGAAGGCGACAGGTCCGGAATATGGACGACTGTTATTGCCGGCGCGGTAATGCTTCCATAGCAATACACAATTATCAATTAACAATGAACAATTGCCTGATAGTATGCAATGGTAAACTAAGCAAAAGGCTGCTTGACAGGTTTTTAAAATGGAAGAAACTCTTTCCGGAATTTAAGATTATTTCGTGTGACGGAGCTTCTGATTTTTTGTACAGGCATAAAGTCACTCCGGATTATATAATCGGAGATATGGATGGCATAAGCAAGAAGGCTCTGAATTACTTCAGGAAGAAGAATGTTGTTGTCAAGAAGATAGTTAACCAGAATCAGAATGACCTTGAGAAAGCAATAAGATTTGCCCTATCGAAAAAAATTAAGAACATTTCAATAATCGGATTTGCGGGCAAAAGGCTTGACCATACATTGAATAATCTGAGCATAATTAAGAAATTTTATAGAAAGGCTCGCATTACCATGTATGATAAAGATTTTGAGATACACTTTGCTGTAAAATCAGAGGTATTGAATACAAAAAAGGGAGAAATCGTATCGCTCATTCCCCTGCCGGTTGCCAAAAATGTAAAAACTACAGGATTGAAATATACTTTGAAAAATGAAAAGCTTGAATTCGGCATACACACGGGAGCTTTGAATACTGCAATTGATAATCTGGTTAAGATCGAAATTGGTAAAGGTGATTTGCTGGTAATTAGAAAACGCTCAGTGAGAATTTCAAAGGGGGACTAACCATTACCAATCGATCATTTTCACTTCTTTCCCGTCAGTTTCAAATATCACAGCACCATTCCTGTTTGGTGAGCGTACTTTTATCCCAGCATGCTCCAGTGACTCTATGAAAATCTCTGAAGCGGGTTTTTTCCTTCCGGTGCCTGTGGATATTATTGCATTATCCGGGTTGGATCTGATAATAAAGTCTGCTGATGTGTTATCAAATGAACCTGTCTTCAATACGTCACACTTCATTCCGTTTGGTAATAACCGTGTATTAATCACATCGTCATAGAACTCCCTTGAATCATCAAATACAAAATTCCGGGTGCCGTAAGAGAATTGTGTCATCATGGAACTTCCATGGTACAAGCTGTCATAATAAATATATATCCTGAAATTTCCCTGCTTATTGATAATCCTTGAGGATTCTACATATTCTAAATTGATATTTTTAAATGACACGGAAATTGAATAATTCCCGAAAACAGGTTTGTAGTAAACCGGCAAAAGGATTTTTTTGATTGCAAAGTTTTCAGCAAGGTATTTCAGATTTCTGAACTCGTTTTTGTTCAGCGAAGTAATTACAAGAATATCAATCTCGCTTATACCTTTTGTTTTCAGGTAAGGGATGATATTCCTCTCCGATGAGGTATATTTTTCTGTTGATGTCCCTGCGTTTATTAAAATACACGTTCCCAAAGGCATTTTTATAAGGGTGCTGTTAGAGTTACCCGCATCCATATAAGTAATCTCTGCCGAAGGAGTTTTGTCCATAACATCCTTCCATATAGTAAAGTTAATGATAAGCAGTGGAATGAGAACAAGCCTGAATCTCAGGTTTTTTGTATTAATAGTCAGTATAAGCGATAAAACAATAAAGTATACTGCAAAGAGAAGCCAATCAACAAAATAAGTTTCGATAAAAGAAAAATCAAGCTTAGCCGAGGATTCGATCAGTGCTAAAAGCAGGTACAGCAGAGCAGAATTTAAAGTGGCAAAAACCGAAGCTAACCAGTTGAAAAAAGTTGAGCAGATTATCATTATGAAACCAAGTGCCAGAGCAATATTTGAAAGCGGTATCGCAAACAGATTAGCTGCAAGAGAGACAATTGATATCTTTCTGAACATTATTGCTGTAATCGGAAGGGTTCCTAACTGAGCAGCAAGTGTTCCAAGAAACAATGTAACTGCTCCTTTAACAGCTTTCGTTAATATTCTGTTTTCGTTCAGTTCCCGATACCAATTAATTGAGCAGATCCATTTATCCAAAACAGGATAAATGATCATTATCGAAAAAATGGCAGAAAATGATAGAATGAAGCCTGCATCAAATAACTGGCGCGAATCGATGAGTAAAATTACAAGTCCTGCAAATGAAACAATATTATAACCGTTCGGCCTTCGTTCAATAATTTGAGCAAGCAAAAAGACCGAAGCCATTATTGTTGCTCTGACAATAGAAGGAGAATTACCTGTCAGATTCATATAAAAAATAAGCAGAAAAATTGTGGAGAATATCTTATACGATTGCCTGACCGGAATGAATGTCAGGATACCCCAGAGGATTATTATTACATAGGCTACATTCAGACCGGAGACTGCAATAATATGCGCAACACCTGCATTAATAAAATTTTCTTTTATCCCGCGGGAGATATTGCTTCTTTCTCCAAGAACCAGTCCTTTGAGAAATTCGCCTTCATCGCCGCCTATCATCTCATCAATTACTCTTATCGAATATTCTCTTACAGGATAAATGATATGGCTTTTGTAATAACTCGGTTCATCATGCCCTGAAAGTGATATCTTATCATATCCAAATCCTGTAAATACTGCATCTATTTCATGAAGCCTAAGATACTCACCGTAATCAAACTCTCCCGGATTTCTTCTGTGCGGTAATCTTTCAAGTTTTCCGCTAATCTCTACAATATCTCCATAAATAAGATCTGTGGTTAAGCTTTCTTTGAATTTACTTTTATAAACTGCTGCGATAATACTCCCTCCGTATTCCCTGCCTTCTATTGTAATATCGCTTAAAATAAAACGTATCCTGTCATCTTTGATCTCCGGCCTTTCCGAAATAGTTCCCCTGACCGTGGATTTAAGCTCACTGCCTGAAGGAATTATCCTGCTGATATTATCATCATCGATTTTGAAATACCGGAATTGAAAACTTGTAAAACCGAACAAAACAAGAAGGAACAGATATACGGATCGGGGCACCGAACCCCTGCTGATATATCTGTACTGAAATACTGATGAAATAGCTATAATGACCAGGGATAAAATGAAGATGTAAGAAGGGAGAAAAACCAGGCTGATAGCGGAGTAATAGCTCAACAATATCCCGATTGCCAAAGGAATCAATGTAATCAGAGCCGGGAATTTTTTTCCAAAAGTCTTCAAATGTCTGCAAGTTTATAGAAAATTGATAAATAATGAAACGAAAAAACCCAGTCATGGTATCGAATTTCCTGCAGAATGACAAGAAAGTATAAAAATTAATTTGTAAATTACGCAATTAGCATTTATTATATGATACAAATACCCGGGACTGAATAAGTACAGGCTATTGGTATTCATAAGAAATAATTTTAACGGTAATGGTAAATCAAATCAAATGGATGCAGCGGAAGTTTGAATTCAATTCCCCGCCGGGTATGATGCCAAATTTACTTGAAAGGATGGCAGGGACACCGGTAAGAATAGAAGATATGATAACAACAACAGACGATAAAATATTATCGGCGAAACCGGATAGCAAGTGGTCTGTTAAAGAGCACATCGGGCATTTAACCGATATTGAAGAGCTTCACGAAAAAAGGCTGCAGGAGATATTAAGCGGTAAGACAGAATTAACGGCAGCCGATATGTCAAACAAAAAGACAAATGAAGCCGGGCATAGTTAAGAAAAGCAACTGACCTGCTTGTTGACTTCAAAAGGACGAGGAATGAATTTGTGAAAAAACTTAGGGAACTGAATGAAGACCAGATCCTGCTTTCGGCAATGCATCCGCGCCTGATGCAGCCGATGAGAATAATAGATATTGCTTTTTTCACGGCGGAGCACGATGACCAGCATCTTGCAATTATCAGGAGAATATTAAGCTCAGAAGGAAAATCATGACAATTGAAAACAAGATCACCGTAAACGGGAAGCAATACAACGACTTTTCAGAAGTTCCTGATAAGTTCAAAGTTATATTCAAAGATGAAAATGTAAACGGAATACCAGATATTCTGGAGGGAGTGTTTGAAGGCTTCCCCGGGAAGGATTCTAAGAATGCCGATGCCCTGTTTTCAAGCATTTCATATAACGGAAAGATTTATAAAAGCAAAAACGAACTGCCCCCCGAAGCAAGAGATATACTTGAAAAAGGCCTTTCCAGGCTGGATAACTCCGGGTTAAAGATCTCAGCCGGTGTTCAAAATGCAGCCGCTGTTACATCAGGTACGGGTTCCAATGATGTCTCCGGAGAAGTACCGGAGAGCCATAGAAATGAAGTAAGCGAACTGAGCCCCGGATTCAAATTCCGATTGGCTATGACGGCAATTTTCCTTCTTCTTGCACTGGTTTACATATTATGGCTAATAAAATTGATCTAAATTTAATTAATAATATTATGAACAGATATTTAGAGCTTTACATCAGTTACCTTGATCAGCTCTCAGAAGAGATCTCGGAATATAAAACAGAAACCGACATCTGGAAAATGGCAGGCAGCATCAAGAATTCTCCGGGAAATCTGGCAATGCATATCTGCGGGAACCTGAAACATAATTTCGGGGCAGTTTTTCTGCGTAATGAATATAAGCGTAACAGGGATCATGAGTTCAGCCAGAAGGATACTCCAAAGACTGTAATTTTAAGCGAGATCGAATCTACTAAATCGATACTTAAAGAAGCATTTGAATATTTAAAGCCGGGAGATATTGTTAAACCATATCTGGGTGATTCTTACGGAGAGGGGCAGACAATTGGCTCTGTAATTGTCAGGTTATCCTTCCATTTTGCTTATCATTTAGGACAGATAAACTATCACAGAAGGCTTATCTGCCCGTGAATAAAAACAGAGTTACTGGTTTTTGCTGCGAATTTCTTTCTTTGTTATTACTTTTTTTGCTTTTTGGATGCTCAGGAAGCAAAGAAGATAAGTATGATCTGCTGACTAAAGCAGACAGAAAAACTATTTCTGAGTTCTGCACTTGCATGGAGCCATTCAATGATATTTATGAAAAAATGCTGCATTCTCCTGATTCTGTAAAGTCCTCTCAATATGCAGACAGTATGAGTATAAAATATGAAGAGTTTTCTCTCTGCGCCGAAAAAATAAAACCAATTGAAGAAAAGGGTGATAACGAAAAATACATAAACCAATTATTTTCGTACATGAAGAAAAAGTATCCAAATTGCTCGAAGTTCATTCTGGGCGAAAGAGGAGAATCAAAATAAAAATAATCATATATGGATATCAGGAATAATATTATTAACAGGCTCGATTATTTGTTACGCGAAATTCCGGAAAAGATCTCCTTTATTAAGCAGGATATTTTCAATAAGAAACCTGCTGAAAATAAATGGTCTAAAAAGGAAATTTTGGGTCACTTGTGTGATTCGGCGGTAAATAATCTCAGCAGGTTTGTGAGAGCACAGATAGAACCCTCACCATTTGAACTCGTGAGTTATGACCAGGATAAATGGGTACTTGTGAATCACTACAATGAAATGACTGCTGATGAGGTTATTGATTATTGGGTAAGCCTTAACAGGCAGATCGTAAGAATTGTAAAAAACATTCCTGAAAACAAGCTTGCCGCAGAATGCATTCTTGGGAATGCGGCATTCCGGGAGGGGGAAATAGTGAAATCTCTTTTATGGTTAATTGAGGATTACCTTCTCCATATGGAGTATCACCTGCGGCAGATAATTGAAGAAAAATGGTTAAGAAATGATTATAAAATTACCTGAACAGCTGCATATCCTGTTTATCACTTATGGTCCAATTACTCTCATTTCAACCCGCCGGTTTTTTGCCATGCCTTCTTCGGTCGAGTTATCATATAGAGGAACTGACTCTCCGTAACCTTTGGCAGTCATTCTACCGGGATCCGTATTTTTTGAAACAAGATATTTCACAACACTCTCAGCTCTTTTTTGTGAAAGCTCAAGATTGTATTCTTCGCTGCCTTTGGAATCTGTGTGTGCAGATATTTCTATCTTAACACCGGGATTATCAGATAAAAATTTATGAACACGATCCAGCTCAACAAAAGATTCCGGCTTAAGTTCATACCTGTCGAAATCAAAGTAAATGTTATTCAGTATAATTGCTGTTTCGGTTAAGGATTTTACTGATTGCATTGTAATATCTACAACCATTTCCTTAAAAGAATTCTCAGAAGAAAGATCGATATTATTGGATACTGAATAATACCCTGATCTATCGGCAAAATAACTGTAGCTTGAACCGATAGGCAAAGTAATAATATACTCTCCTGTTTCCGGATTTGATGTTAGTGACCCAAAATTTTTGCCTGTAAAAAGCTCATACCAAAGCAGGCTTGCATCCAGCGGGCTGTCTTTTTCATCTCTAACTCTGCCCTTAATTGTAATCACATTTTTCTCCGGCTGCGCTTCCAAAGGCAGTTTGATGTAATAAATATCGTATCCCCCTTTACCACCATCTCTATCTGAAGAAAAGTAAGCATACTTACCTTCGGTTGTTATCTTGTATGCAACATCATACCCTGCTGTGTTTATCTCTTTTCCCAGGTTCACAGGCTCACTCCAGCCGGTCCATGAAGTATCACTTAATCTCACACTTTTGAAAACGTCAAGGCTCCCGAGACCATAATGCCCGTCACTTGAAAAATAGAGGGTTTTCCCGTCGGGATGCAGAAAAGGAGAACGTTCGGCATATGGAGTATTTATTGAAGTCCCGAGATTTACAGGGTTTCCCCAGCCTGAATCAGTTTTGTATGATACCCAAATATCTGTGTTGCCTTCGTATTCACCGTGAAAGAACTGCCCGCCTTTGACAAAATTACCAACTCCCCCTTTTCTGTCTGAAGCAAAAAGGAAAGCCTTTCCGTCTGCAGTAAGAGATCCGTCGCAATCCCAGTAAACGGAGTTAACAGGTTTCGGAAATGCTTTAATATCACTCCATCCTTTAGCAGTTCTTTCAACATAATAATTATCTCCACCCCCGATAAATCCTTTATAACTGCCAAAGAGTACAAGGGTATTCCCGTCTGCTGAGACACTGTTAACTGCATCATTCTCTTTCGTGCTGAAAGGTGCTCCCATATTTTTCGGTTTTATCCATGTATTGGCAATGAGCTGTGAGAAATAAATATCTTCGCCCCCTTTTTTGCCGTCGGCAAAAGTAAAATACATTGTCAACCCGTCGATTGTAATTGAAGGGAAGTATTCGCTTTTCGGGGTATTAATTGATTCAATATTTACCACTTCAAGGTTTTGAACCGGCGCCTGCAGTAAATCAATTATATTATCCGTCCTGGTTACATTTTCAATGAACCATTCACGATAGATTTGGAATATTTTAACGGCATCGCCCCAGTTCTTCCGGTCAATAGAAGTTTTGGCAAGCCTTTGCACTGCTACAAAAGCATCTTCCTGCGGGGCAGTTAAGTATATGAATTGTTTTAGCTCTTCATCGGAATGGATAGTTTCAAGATCTCGCTGAGCAAAGTTAATAGCAGGAAAAATGATAAATAGTATCAGTACTTTCCATTTCATAAATTCACATATTACAAAATATTTATTTTCTCAGGCGGAACTCAACTCTTCGGTTAAGCGCTCTTCCTTCTTCTGTATCATTTGGAGCAACCGGATTCGTTTCACCAAAACCCTGAGGGATAAGCCTTGCGGTCCCGATCCCGATGGAAACAAGGTACTTTACAACTGAATTTGCACGCTCATCAGATAAATGCTGGTTAAACTGGTCACTGCCGATATTATCTGTATGAGCGTTTATTTCAACAAGCAGTTCCGGATTAGCATGCATGAACCGGTACAGCAGGTTCAGTGCCTCATGCGATTCATCTTTGAGGTCAAACTTACCGGAATCAAAAAAAATGTTCTCGATCTTTATAGCTTTTCCGGAATTTTTAAGTTCTTCAATTGAAATAACATTCATGTTTGTATTTATCTGTTCAAATGCTTTAGCTGCAGTAAGATCAAGGTAGTTGACCACGGAATAAAATCCCTTTACATCAGCATAATAAGCATAATATCTTCCGGTGGGAAGAGCTATAAAATATTCCCCGGTAACAGGATCGGTTTTTGCAACACCCACTTCTTTTTTAAGCTCAACATCTTCCCATTTGATATTTGCTTCAACAGGGTTCCCGTTTTCATCAAGAACTTTTCCGTTAATAGTTACAACATCGCTTGCAGGCTGCACTTCTTCGGGAAGTTCCACAAAATAAATATCCTCTTCTCCAAAACCAACATCATTAATTGTGGAAAAATATGCAATCTTGCCATCGGTTGAAATCTTATATCCCCAATCTTCCTGCGGAGTGTTGATCTCTTTTCCGAGGTTAACGGGCTCGCTCCACTCAGTCCACGATGAATCACTCAGCCTTACAACTTTGAATACATCAGATTTACCCAGTCCGGGGTGTCCATCTGAAGAAAAATACAAAGTCTTGCCATCCGGATGAAGAAAGGGGGTGCGCTCTGTATATTTTGTATTAATGGTTGGTCCGAGATTAATTGCTGTTTTACTCCATGAACCGTCGGCTTCTTTGGGTACTGCATAAAGATCTGTATTTCCCCAAAGCATTCCATGATGATACTCACCTTTCTGGTGAAACTCCCCTATTCCGCCCGGGCGCTCAGATGAAAAAATAATAGCCATGCCGTCTGCGGTTAAGTATGCATCAGCATCCCAGAATTTGGAATTTATCGGCTCAGGGTACTGCTGAACTTCTGTAAAACCGTTCTTAGTTTTTTCAGTAAAAAAATTATCGCCGCGTCCAAGCGCATTGAGGTAATTCCCAAAGAGGACAAGTGTGTTACCGTCAGCGGAAATACTGCTGATATACTCATTGCTTTCAGTGTTGATCTTGCTTGTAAGGGGCTTGGCAATCATCCATCTGTTGTTAATATAATACGAAATATATACATCTTCGCCGCCGGTATTATCTTCCCTTTCCCTTCCGGTAAAGTATATCTTTTTCATATCAGGTGATATTACAGGGCTGTATTCCCGCCCGAGTGAATTGATATTGCCTCCCATATTCTGCAATCTTATATTCCTTTCAGGAGCGGAAAGGATCTCTATGATCTTATCAATGCGGCCGGCATCATCAGGAAATTTTATCTTATAATCGGTATATACTTTAACAGCCTTTTTCCAGTCCTTATCGAATATGTACGGGGCTGCCAGGTATTGCAGTGCGATGAAAGCATCTTCTGATGGCGCATAAAGCTTTACAATATTGGCATAATAGTTGGGAGATTCACCTTCATCAATCTGAATTTTCTGTGAGTATGAGAGAGATGATAGGAAAAAAATCGTGATTGAGGAGAAAAGGTAAATTAGATGCCGACCGTTTTTAAACGGCGTTAACCTTAAACAGGTAAGATTTCTAAGTAATGTTAGAATAGCTTTTCTAACTTTAGTTGTTGAATACTACACAAATTATCTAATTTTTTGCAAATGGTCAAGACTATTGTAGCTGTTTAGGGGTATTGTGTGGATACCCTGATGAAACTACTTTAGGAAAGGGCTAAGATACGTTATTTCTTAATTCATACAATGCAATGCCGCAGGCTATTGCTGCGTTCAATGATTCACATCCGGATTTGCCTTCAATTCTCACCTGATCAAAACCCATTTCAAGGATCTCTTTGGAAATTCCGTGCGCTTCACTTCCGAAAACAATAACCGATTTGCCAAATTTATCAGATTTGTCAGATTTGGTTTCAGAAAGATAAATATCCTGTAAAGTTTTATCGGCAGAAAGTGTGAACAGGTAAACAGAATATCCGTCAGACTTAAGCCTTGTCAGTTCTTTTGGAAGATCTTTATCTTCATTTACATTTATATGAAATATTCCGCCCTGTGATGAGCGTATAACTTTTGGGTTATACGGGTCTGCGGAATCTTCGCTTACCAGGATGGTTTTTACTCCGAACCAATACGCAGTACGAATAATTGTTCCAAGATTTCCGGGGTCGCTTAACTTATCAAGGGCAATTACAATATTCCCTTTGTCACTTATTTTTTTCTCTGCCGGCAATGAAACAATTCCAATTATACCCTGTGAGCTTTCGGTATCAGTCAGTTTCTTAAATGACTTTGCAGGAAGAGGTTCAACAATTGTTTTTGTTTTCGCGATCGGGTTTAGAATTTCAGGATACTTGCCGAGATCAATATCGCTTCGTATAAGAATATACTCAAGCGTATAACCGGACTTGAGGCATTCTTCAACCAAATGAAACCCTTCGATCAGGAACTGCCCGTGCTCCAGCCGGTACTTCTTTTGCTTTAAGGATGCGAAATGTTTGATCTGATTAACAGTAAGTATTGCTGAATTCTCCCTTTAATTCACTCTGCAGAACCGTGGAACAATCTGTTACTTGCCGATGAGTTTCAAAAATTCGGAGCGGGTTTTTTCGTCCGATTTAAACCTGCCGAGCATGCATGAAGTGGTTGCGATCGAATTCTGCTTTTCAACTCCCCGCATCATCATGCACAAATGCCGTGCTTCGCTTACAACTGCAACTCCTTTGGGTTCAAGCACTTTGTTTATCATATCCCCTATTTCCCTCGTCATGCGCTCTTGTACCTGCAGCCGGCGTGAGTACATTTCAACTATTCTGGGCAATTTACTCAAACCCACTATCTTCCCGTTCGGAATATAGCCAATGTGGCATTTGCCGTAAAAAGGCAGCAAGTGATGCTCGCAAAGACTGTAAAAATCGATATCCTTAACAATAACAATTTCGTCATAATGTTCATTGAACACAGCCCCGTTAAGCAGTTTCTCAATATCCTCCGAGTATCCTTTGGTCATGAATTTATAAGCCTTCGCAACTCTGCCCGGAGTACGGATTAGCCCCTCTCTTCCGGGGTCCTCTCCTATTTCTGCAATAATGCTTCTGAAATTGTTTTCGAGCTTTTCAAGCGATATTCCGTTTGAATTCACCTGCACTCTCATATCATCATCATCTTCAAATACCTGTATTTCTTTTTTTTTATCCGGCATGATATTCCTCTTTTATTTACCTCTGTACTCTACCGAATTATTGACTGTTTCGCCAATACGGATAGAATACAATTTTCTTTTCTGTGTATTTATTTTTTTCTCAATTTGCTCCCAGAATTTGACAGCTACATTTTCAGTTGATGGTAAAATGCCCTTCATAAATTCAACATCTATGTTCAGGTTTTTATGATCCACCTTTGCGATTATTTCCTCTTCAACAAGGTTTTTAAGCTCAGTCAGATCCATCACGAACCCGGTCTCAATATCAATATCTCCTGAAACAGTAATATTCATCACATAGTTATGTCCGTGGCCGTTGGGATTTGAACATTTGCCGTATATCCTGAAATTTTCTTCATCACTGAGTGAAGGATTAAATATCCTGTGAGAAGCGCTGAAATGGAATTTTCTTGTAATAAACATCTCTCTAAAGCATATTTAATTGTTTTTTCGCTGACTTATAATGAAATAAAACACTCAATATAAGCAATAAGTTCATACAAATTAAATTCACAAAAAAGTAATACTCAAAGACACTGAAAACTGCGGCAATGCAGATCAGGAATATGTGAGTCCCGATTGAAAGCGAACTTGCCAGGGTCAAAAATGGTTTATTCAGGTACCATATTGAGCCGAGCTGAGGGTTTTTTGTTTTCGCATTTTCTGTAAATTTTGCAAAGGATATTTTATCCAACCGTGCAAAAATTTTGTCCTGCCATCCGTAGATCAGCATGAATATTTTTTGAAGAAATGTAGTCCAATTATCCTGTGTTTTGATATCTTCAATGGTTACGTTTTCAATAAGCCTGTTCATAGTTTTTTTCCCTGTAGAAATAATAAATGATACCTGGTAGAAAATAAAATAAGAGCACTGAAGCATTGAGCATATCATTGCAGTAAATCCGGCAAGTATGACAAGATAATTATCGTACTTCAAAAATAGTTTATAAGTGATAGACGTAAATACAGTGAGAGTCACAATGAAATCGGAAATTGAATCATAAAATCTTCCGCGCCGCGAGTCCAGCCCTTTAGCTCTTGCAAGAGAGCCGTCAACTTTATCAAGTACATTCTTGTAGAATAACAGTACTGCACCTATGATAACAAGGGATTTTTCATCCTGTACGATTAAAAATGAAGCACATACTCCGAATATCATCGAAAGGAATATTACCTGGTGAGGAGAAATTTTAGTATAATAAAAAAATTTTGTTAGTACACCTGAGCTTACAAACAGAAATGACTGCAGATTGAAGAATTTGTTCTCCGGGCCAGTCTTCTGCGACTTTTCATATGAGAACTTTCCCTCCAACCTAGAACTTTAACTGTATATTATACTTTATTGAAATGACCCTTAGAACAAATGTAAGTGTTATACATGAAAACAAAGGAAGAACTGAATCCCCGGGAAAATAATACATCATTATCACAAAAAAGAAAGACCCTAAAAAAGAGCATGTTGCGTAGAGCTGGGATTGTTTGAAAAATACCGGTACTTCATTGCAGATGATATCTCTGAGGACTCCTCCGAAAATACCTGTGACAACTCCGATAAGCACGGCTATGAACCAGTAAACTCCGGAATTTAATGCAATGGAAGTTCCTGCCGCGCTGAAGAGCCCCAGCCCGAGGGCGTCCATAGCTCCAAGAAGGAAAATAACCGGTTTGCTGAAACCTGCATCTTTCCGTAGAATAAAAATAGAAATTACCGAAAGTATAAGAATGAAAACCGGGTAGTCATAATTTTCTATCCAGAATAAAGGATAATGTTTGAGCAGTATATCCCTTACCGTTCCGCCGCCGAAGGCCGTAACCATTGCTACGGCATAGGTCCCGATAATATCCATTTGCTTCCTGCGCGCTTCGATAATGCCTGTGATGGCAAAAGCAAATATGCCGAGAATCTCTATTGTCTTAAGTAATGCAAGCATATCAATGCGCAATAATCAATTTACAATAAAAGAAATAATTCAATAGAAAACTTTTGTACGGATTATCTGAATTTTGATATTTATTATTTTCTATTTGAATTTTGATTAGTACTCCCGGAAGGATTTGAACCCTCACTAACAGGACCGGAACCTGACGTGCT
>JANWKI010000037.1 GCA_025451455.1 Ignavibacteria bacterium | reverse complement strand
TTTTTATTATTTCATGATTATTAAATAATTACTTCACCTTTACCGGAAGTTCGCTGCCAATGAAGAATTGGCCGTTAATACTCTGAATATCCACGGGTATTTTATCGCCGTAAACATTCCTGCTGTTGATGGATTTTATATCAACAGGCAGTGATTTGCCTGTGCTGCCTTCGATTCTCTGCAGGTCAACAGGCATATACCCCCCGGATATTGAATAACCGTTAATTGTCTTGAGGTTTACATCCTGAACTGTATCATAGGCATTTGCATCTTTTGGGGAGAAATAGATATTTACAACTATAAGAACTAATGAACAGGCAATAACGGTAAGTATTGCTTTAGAGTATTTATCGAGGTGAATTATGACCCTATCATTTGCTGTTGATGAAGATATCTTTAACATTGGTATAGTCCTTTCTTAGTTGATACCTGATTTAGTATGCATTAAAATTAATAAGTATATTTGCTATATTTACATGTAAAATAGCTTATTTGTTCCATTAAATAAAGAAATAAGCCGGATTTTGATGAAAAAGACTGGAAAATTGAATATAGATTTATGCACTTAGAAAGTATTCTATTTGAAGTAATCATAGTGTTTTTAATAATCTTTGCGAATGCATTTTTTGTAGCTGCAGAGTTTGCTATTGTTAAAGTCCGCTCAACACAGCTGCAGCCCCTTGCAGATACCAATAATAAAAGGGCAAAAACCGCTGTTAAAATTCTCTCCAATCTTGATGCATATCTTTCAGCATCACAGGTTGGTATTACCATGACATCTCTGGGGCTTGGCTGGGTAGGTGAGCCTGTTACTGCAAAATTACTCAGCCCGGTATTTACCTGGATTGGAATGACCAATGAACAGACTATACATACACTTTCTATAATTATCGGGTTTATTTTCCTTACTTTCCTGCATATATCACTTGGTGAACAGGCGCCAAAAATGTTAGCCATTAAAAGTCCGAAGTCTGTTTCTCTTATTATTGCAATCCCGCTAAACCTGTTCTATATTTCATTTAAGCCTATAGTGTGGCTGCTGAACCATGCAGCAAATTTAATATTAAGAATTATCGGCATTCAGCCTGTTGCCGATTCAGAGAGGTTCCATTCCGAGGATGAGCTCCGCATGCTGCTTTCGGAAGGGAGGAAATCCGGTGCCATCGATCAGACTGAACACCAGCTTATTGAAAAGATATTTGAGTTCAATGATAAAATGGCAAAGGAAATAATGGTTCCGCGCAATCATATGGTAGCCCTGGATATTGATGATTCCCGCGAAAAAATTTTCCAGACCGTAACCGAAGAAGGATTTTCGAGGCTGCCTATATACAAAGATACAATTGATAATATTATCGGTATCATTTATACCAAGGACCTTATTTCGGCAGCTGAGCACAGGGACCTTATTACGCTTCAGGATATTATCCGTCCGGCATTTTTTGTTTCATCAACAAAACAGATCGGCAACCTGCTTAAGGAAATGCAGAGGAATAAAGTTCATATGTCAGTTGTTGTCGATGAATACGGAGGAGTAGAAGGCCTTGTTACAATCGAAGATATCATTGAAGAAATTGTGGGAGAAATAGAAGATGAATATGATGTTGACATGCAGGAAGTGGTAAATGAGAAAAGCGGAGTTTATCTTGTTAACCCGATTATCGGCATAGAGGATTTCAATAAGCGTTTTAAAGCGAACATACCCGAAGACCCTGATTACCAGACCTTAAGCGGCTTTCTGCAAAAAGTAACCGGGCATATACCTGAAATATATGAAAGAATTGACTATAAAGGGCTTAGCTACGTCATTACAAAAAAAACCGGCAATATGATAGTTCAGGTCAGGGTTCAGAAGATCTAGGTTTCCCTTCAGTTTTCCTTGTGAATTTTTTTACGATCTCAACCAATTTCACGAATTCTTCCGAATGCCTGAATGTTTTGTACATATAATAGCCTATAGTTAACAGGTAAATCGCTGCCAAAATGATCTTTAAAATGAGGCTGAAAACAAAAATTGATTTTAGCACGATAATAATAGCTGTAGATACTATAAGGTAAATAATAACGGAATACCTGTATTCTATTTTATAAAATTTCTGAGAAGTCAATAAGGTCAAAAGAAAAATAGTGAAATTTGCAGCAAGTATTGCAATTGCCGAACCTGTTGCAAGAAGTTTCGGGGTAAGCAATGCATTGATAAGTATATTTACTCCGGCTGCAGTAATTGTGATCCAGATTGTATGGTATAGTTTTTTTGTAAGGCCAATACCCGCATTTGCAATAAAATATGCACCGATGAACAGTGAAGAAAAACACAGCAGGGGGATCACTGAATTTGCCGAGTAATATGCCGGTTGTGTTAACAGTCTTAAGATCTCATCAGAAAAAAGAGATACAACAAAGATTATTAATATATTCCCAATAAAATACAGCTGGAAGACCTTTGCATAAATACGGCGGGCATTTGGTTCATATTGAATATCTGCTGCAAACGGACCCCATGACATCTGGAACGCGCCGGCTATCATTCCCATTATTGCCGCTACTTTAAGCCCGACGGAATAAATTCCGATCTGTTCCAGTCCCGAAAAATAGTTCAGGAAATACCGGTCAGAGTAAACGAGGACCCATGAAGCAAGTGCAGTTCCGATAAGGGGAAACCCATAAGATAAAATATTCTTTGCCCACTTAAATGAAAACCTGAGTTCAAAATTCCTGAATATATAAACCACTCCCGCAATTGCAAATATGCCGTAAGAAATAATGCTTGCTAATATTGCCCCGGTAACACCATACCCCAGTATTAATACAAATAAAATCGCCGAAAGAATATTGACCAGTACATTGCCGGAAGAAAATATAGTATATATCCATGGTTTCATCTGGAAACGCAGCAGTTCTGTAGTGAAAAAGAAAACTGAATTGAATGCTATATACAATGCATACAGCCTTACATATTGAGTTTCTTCATTTTTGAACAGAAGATCCGTCAGAGGGGGTGAAAGCAATACAAGCAAAAGTGCCACTGTTAACCCGAAGACAATCCGGATTATCAGCCCCGAAGAGACCAGCTGACTTCGTTCCTCTTTAAACTCATTTCTGAAGTAATAGAATCCGACGGCAGCGTCAGTTCCGGAAATAATAATAAATGAGCTGAAGACTGCAACTGAATTCAACAGATCAAGGATTCCGTAGTCAGCGGGTTTAAGCGCAAACGTATAGAGCGGAAGCAAAAAGACCCCTATAAACTTGCTGATATAGCCGCTTAAGCCGTAAATTAATGATTCTTTAACTAGTTTTTTCAGCAAAATTGTTTATTTTAATAGCAGATCCGAATACTGTTTTGCTATAAGGGAAGCTTCATGATATTTTATAACATATCGCCTGCCTGCCTTGCCTGTTTCCTTCCAGTTTGAGGTATCCTGCAGCATTCTTCTGAGAACTTCATAAACAGTAGCCGGGCTGGCATTTATCATCGGGTTATCTGATGGCTGTGCTTTTTGCACGTCATCGCGCAAATAACATATAACAGGTTTTTCATACATCATTGCTTCCAGCGGAAGCATTCCGAACCAGCCCTGTATTAACTGGTCAACTACCAGGTCAGCTTTTTCAATTTCCTGGTAAAGTGTTTTTAAAGATACATTATTTACGAGCCTGAATTCAAAGTCAAACTCACCCTTTAATCGTTCAATTGCCTGTATCAGATAATCGGTTCCCTTATATCCATAGTTGCTTGGCGCATGCAGTATCACCGGTTTTGGATTATCGGGATGATCAATAGTATCCGGGAAATCTTCTATATTTATCGGCTGATTGATATGGAAAGATTCCCGGCTGAGCACACCCACTATTGCGCGGTCATTCATAATGATGTCGATCAATCCTTCAATTTTCTTCGTTCTTAGCTTTTTTGTTTCAGGATAGCATCCCACAAACTTTTTATATTCAACTTTGCAGTTATGGCAGGAAGAATAGGGGATATCATCTCTGAAAGTTGCTTCAGGCTGCTGTACATCACAGCCTGTAAATATCATTGCAGTGCGTTTCCGGAAATACCGGAGTATTTTAAGATCAGTATAACCTTTAATAAATGTTTGAGTAGAAATAAACAGAAACGCATCATATTTGAACAGGCATTTCAGAAAAAAAAGCCTGGTATATATCCTTTGCATCCAGCGGCTTTTAGGCAGATTATACTTCTTAATCCCCGTCAATGAATAATCAAATACATGTGAGCCTTCAACAAAAACATCTGCTTTAACCCCGGCACTCTCAAAACCTTTTTTAAGTCTTGTAGCATAACCCGCAACGTTATTGAACCCTACAAAGATCTTTTTCATATCGCATCGTAAAACTTTTTGATACTGCTGCAAATATGATCCACATCAGTTAGCTTCAGTTCAAAATACATTGGAAGGCGTAAAAGTGTATTTGAATACATATCAGCATTTTTCAAGGGCACGCCTTTATACAGCTTTCGGTAGTATTGCGATTTGTGAAGCGAGAGGTAATGGAAAACAGCACATATTCCGTCTGAACGGAGCCAGTCTATCAACTCTGTTCTTTGTTTCAGATTTCCGCAAAGTATATAGAAAAGATGACCATTATTAGTTGCATAATCAGGTAAATAAGGCAATCTTATGCGGTGTGACCGCTCGAGGGGAAGCAGATTTTTATAATATCTTTCCCAAAGCTGAATTCTTTTCTTCTGTATCTTATCAAGATTTTCAAGCTGGGCATATAAGAAAGCAGAGATAATATCGGAAGGCAGGAAGGATGACCCTATATCGACCCAGTTATATTTATCAACCTCGCCGCGGAAAAATGCTGAGCGGTTCGTACCTTTTTCCCTTATAATTTCAGCTCTTTTAATGAATTTCCTGTCATTAATTACAAGCATGCCGCCTTCTCCAGAAATGACATTCTTCGTTTCATGGAACGAGAATGCAGCCAGATGTCCCAGCGATCCGAGCGGTTTGCCCCTGTAATATGAATCTATGGACTGTGCGGCATCTTCTATAACATACAATTTGTTCTTTCCGGCAAGTTTCATAACTTTATCCATATCAACTGCTACTCCGCCGTAATGTACTACAACTATAGCCTTAGTTCTTTTGTTGATAAGGCCCGCCAGTTTCTCCTCATCTATATTTGGGTTTATAATTCCGGAGTCGGCAAATACGATCTTTGCCCCTCTCAATACAAAAGCATTTACAGTGGATACAAATGTAAATGAGGGAATAATAACTTCATCTCCGGGTTTAATATCAATAAGTATGGCGGCCATTTCCAGGGCATCGGTGCATGATGTTGTCATTAGAGTCCTGGTGAAGCCATATCTTTTTTCGAAGAAATTCTGGCACTTGACCGTAAAACTGCCATCACCGGAAATTTTACCGCTCTTGACTGCCTGTTTTATGTAGCGGGTTTCATTTCCTGTCAGGAATGGTTTGTTAAAGTTAATAATATGTTTATTTTTTTTAATGATATTACCCGTTTTTCAATCCCCAAATATGAGTATTTATTTCATTTTGTTCAATGTTCGCTATCATATCAAATATTGATACAAAATGTTCAAAAGGTTCAGCTAACTGTTTATATGGTTTGTATCCGCTGTAATCTTTATATTTAAGAACTATATTATTATCTTCAAATAAATGTTCATGTCCGGTCAGGTAGTCTTTAGCTGCCGGTCCTGATAAATATTCATCTGTTCCCAGGTCTTTCAGAATATTTATAAGTCTTTCAACCCTGTCTCCCCTAAGCTTAAACTCTGAGGAATTCACAAACTTTGTCTTAATGCCAAGGTATTCACTTATCAATTTGATAATGAACCTGTTAAGATCTGATAAATTCTGCCAATTGTTCTGCCTGTAAATTAAATCAATAAAATTACCAAGCTGAGAGTAGTACGGCGCACCGCCATAAGCAGATTGAATCATCTTATAATGAAGTTCCTGCCATTTATTATCATGTATTTCTACTTCAGCAATCTTAAGTTTAACAGCCTGTTTTGGTATTGGTATTGTTAACCATTGAAGACCGTTCCCTGAATAGATCTTGTTTCTGTTTCTCCAGTCATTTTTGGTATATTTCACTTCATCGTAAAAGCAGAATATATCAACATCATTTATTATGTCAAAATAGCCTTTCCATGGGATGTAGCTTGATTGCAGAATTGCAGCTTTCATTTTTAATCGATCTTGATTATCTTCCTGATGTTCGCAGTTTGTAAATATCACCATTAATTATTACTGTATACCAGAGACAAATTACAAATAAATGAATGAAATTATCAGTAAATAAAAAATGTTATGTTAATATAAATGCTTACAACACTTGCATTTATTAAGCCGGAATTAGTACCTTCATGGATTAACAAATTAATAGTGAAAAGTTATTTTGAAACAACTTTATAGAAAAAAAGGCCCCTGCTTCTCAGACTTTGAGGTGTCAGAGGGTCTTCCTGAAATTTTATTTCGTTACCATAAAACACGAGGAAATACCTGGATGCAAAATCGTTGAATTTTTCGTTTGAAACAAAAATATAATCAGGATTCCCCCTGACGAAATCCATAAAATCATTGATACTTTCTGACCCGCATAATTTTTTAAGTTCTCTGTAATAAGACGGCATAAAAGTCGTCCAGCCGATAAACGGGAATATTCTGTTATTCCCTGTCTGTAA
>JANWKI010000036.1 GCA_025451455.1 Ignavibacteria bacterium | reverse complement strand
GGATAATAAGCAGGTAGGCGTGCTTGTACCAACCACAATTCTGGCAGAGCAGCATTATAATACATTCAAAGACAGGCTTTCAAACTGGGCAGTTGAATCTGATCATCTTTCACGCTTTAAGACAAAGAAAGAGCAAAAACTGATTCTTGAAAAACTTGATAAGGGAAGTATAAATATTATAATCGGCACTCACCGTTTACTTTCAAAAGATGTGAAATTTAAGGACCTTGGTTTATTGATTGTTGATGAGGAACAAAGATTCGGGGTTAAGGCAAAAGAAAAATTGAAATATATGAGGGAAAATGTTGATGTATTAACTTTGACAGCAACTCCAATACCGCGAACTTTGAATTTTTCATTAATGGGCGCAAGAGACCTTTCAATCATTAACACACCGCCTAAAAACCGCCAGCCCATCCATACCGAGATTATCAACTTTGACAAGAAAGTAATTTCAAACGCAATTATCCGCGAACTGCAAAGGGGCGGCCAGGTATATTTCGTTAATGATAAAATAGCAAAACTTGATGAACTTGCACAAATTATTGAAGAAATTGTACCTTATGCGAAAGTTGCAATAGCCCACGGGCAGATGATGCCTGCACAGCTTGAAAATGTAATGATGCGTTTCCTGGAAAGAAAAACAAACGTGCTTCTTTGCACTAAAATAATCGAGTCAGGGCTTGATATCCCCAGCGTAAATACTATTATCATAAACCGGGCGGATAACTTCGGGCTTGCAGAATTGTACCAGCTTCGTGGCAGGGTCGGGCGTTCAAACATTAAATCTTTTGCATATCTCATTACACCCCCGCAAAGCTCATTGACAAAACAGGCCGTCAGGCGATTGCATGCACTTGAAGAATTTTCAGAACTGGGAAGCGGAATGAACCTTGCATTAAAGGATCTTGAAATCCGCGGTGCGGGGAATCTACTTGGAAAAGAACAAAGCGGATTTATCGGTGAAATTGGATTTGATATGTATATGCAGATCCTTGACGAGGCAGTAAGCGAATTAAGTATAGATACCGGTGCAGAAGGCATTTTGCCTGCTGAGACAATTAATGAACTATCCCGTTTGAAGGATAAAGTAAAGAGAAAAAGAGAAATTGCCCTGGAATCAGATATCAGTATGTACATTCCGGATACATATATTGAAGATGAGAACACAAGGCTTGAATTTTACCAGCGATTATCAAGTATTATTAATCCTGATGAACTCACCGATTTTGGAAGTGAACTGATTGACCGTTTTGGAAAGCTGCCGGTTGAAGTAGAATCACTTCTGAAGCATATTGAAATTAAGCTGATGCTGAGCGAAAAAGGATTTGAAAAGATGATAATTAACGGAAACACTGTGGAACTGTTTCTGGATATTAACAACGAGGAAATTTTCACGAGCGGATACTTTGAAAAGATTGTGAATCAGATCAACTCATCTTTGAGCAACTCTGCAAGACTAAAGCAAACAAAGAACTCTCTTTCAATCTATTTTCGAATCTCCCGCTCTGAAAATTCTCAGCAAAAACTCTCTGAAATCTATGATTTAATCAGAATATTGAGCAATTTATAACTTTAGAATTGTTTTGTTAATAAAATTTGGATAACTTAGATTAATTTTTATAGACATAAAATGATTATAAAAATTTTACTCTCATTAATATTGATATTTAGCATTACTCTTGGGCAGACCCTTGAATGGCACAGACATTTCTCTCTAAATAATAACGCTAGAGGAAATAGACTTACCTTAGAAGATAATACTTTTATATATATTGCCGGCAGTTCATCACATGACCCTTTAATATTAAAATATAACAGTTTAGGGGATTTAATTTGGTCAAAGGTTTACAATCCTGGGGGGACTTCTTGTAGTGCTAATGACATTATTTATAAAAATAATTTTTTATATATAACTGGATATACTTCCATAAGTACAATACGAAGCTTGACAACTATTAAGTGTGATACATCCGGTAATGTGCTGTGGATAAAATCTTTCCAGGGTGTAAGTAACTCTTATCATGACAAAGCATTCATAGCATTGGACTCCAATCAAAATATTATCGTAACAGGCAGCCTTACAACAGGAACTAATTCTTTAGATATTGTTACTGTAAAATACGATAATAACGGAAATCAATTATGGTATTCAATAATTGACGGTCCCGCACACAAAGCAGATTATTCAAAAGGACTGGCAATTGACTCCCTCGGGTATATTTACATAACTAACTCTGCTTGCAAGCTTTATATTGAGGGTGCCATTGCATTTGAATTCTTAACAATTAAATATAGTCCTGCTGGCCAGATCCAATGGTCACGACATTATGGCGATTATGCATATTCTAATTCAATTGCTTTGGATGATTCCTTAAATGTTATAGTAACAGGTGATTTGTCTGGTGATTATTGCACAATTAAATATGATGTAAATGGGAATTTTAAATGGGTAAAGACATACAGCAGCCCAGGGTCCCGTGGAGATGCTGCATATTCATTAACAGTTGATAATAATTACAACATTTACGTAACAGGTTTACTAAATAATTCCCCATCACTTTACATGGGAACTGTAAAATATAATTACAGTGGTACTCAAGTTTGGGATAAAGTATATAGTACTCCAAATTCTGTTTGGGGTAATAAAATCAAATTTATAGAAAACGATGGTATTTATCTTATTGGTACTATTAATGGTACATCAAGCGGTGATATTTTGTTATATAAATATGATACGGAAGGGAATACCATTTTTTCAAGAATATACAATTATACAGCAGAAAGTGCATACGATTTTATTGTTGATGTAAATAAAAATATTTATATTGTTGGGGAAAATGCTCATCCCGGACAACCTTTTTCTGATTTATTATTGATTAAATATTCCCAATCAATTGGGATTCACCCTATCTCATCTGAAATCCCTGTCATTTTCTTGTTATCCCAAAACTATCCAAACCCTTTTAACCCTATGTCTAAGATAAGATTCGATATTCCAAAATCATCAAATACAAATTTGATGATTTATAATGCTATTGGCAAAGAAATTGCCGTGCTTGTAAACGAAGAGCTCAATGCAGGAAAGTATGAAGTAAGCTGGGATGCTTCTGCATTTCCAAGCGGTATATATTTTTACAGGCTAACGGCTGGAAATTTTTCCGGTTCCGGAAAAATGATTTTGACAAAATAAATTCGCAGCTATTTAATGTAAATTTTATAATGCAGTTTAAGAAATTTCCGTTTCCATATCGAAAGATTATGGTCTGTTCGTAACACATTATTTTCGTCTTCAAATACATGGATTGTTTCTCTCATGGTCTTAACAAGTCTTGCGTAATACCTTCCGTCCGCTGTTTTCAAAGTAAAATAGAATCCCGGGTCACCGAATTTCTTTGCATTTGATTCAAGGAACAATGAACCGTCCTGCATTACCGTTGGCTTCATAATTACTATACAATTTCCGTTAGGAAGCGGAAAGACAACCTTAATGCAATTTAGCTCTGAATTCGGGGGTTTAGTCCACCCGTAACATCCTGCATATATCACATCATTTTGCGGAGATCTTTTTCTCATCCAGATCCTGTAGTTGATCTCACCGGTATTTCTGTCTTTCAGCTGTATAACCTCGCTGGTCACTCCCCTGCTTGTATCCATTGGGTCCAAAGGAACGTTTAACTGCTGCAGCCTTCTGGAAAAAATTAAGGCAAGCAGCCTGCCAAACGGTTTGAATATCCCGTTCCATTCGGACCATACATCAAATCCATAATTCATTGTGTGCTCATAAAAATCCTTAACTTTCCGGTTAAATTCTATAGGTGAATCATTTCTCAATATATCAAGGTCTCTTAATAAACCGGAATCTTTTTCGTTGATCACAATTTCCATATTGTCACTTGACGCAATTTCTCTGTAGAATTCTTCTCCAATTATTTTAGTATCACCCAACAACCCGGATAACCATGGTTCACTGTTAAGGTCAATTCTCCTTCCGGTGAACCTGACCCAGATTTGGGTTATCCAGTCAGTTAAGTACCCTTTATTTTTCCCAAGCCAGATGTTCATATGCTTATAAAAATACCTAAAAATCCCTTTTAAAACTATGTTTTTATTGGAATTTTAATCACTTGTTAAGCATTAAAATCATATTTTATTATGCAGGATATCATAGGAATTAAACCCATCTGCATATTAAATTAACATTTATGGAATAGGATTTTCTTAAACTATCAACAATTACTATGAAAAAAACCATACTTCTTATACTTGCTCTTATACTAGCTTTATCGTTTCCTCAGGTATTTTCCCAGGATAATCAAACTGAAAAAACCGAAGCATATAAATATCTTTCATCTAAAGGAGAAGTTTATTTTTCTTTTGAGGTCCTTGATAAATCGCGCATCAATGAAATATCAAGTATTATCTCTATTGATAATGTTAAAAGTAACATGGTTTTTGCTTATGCAAACAGGGAAGAATTTGAGAACTTCCTTAAATTGCACATTTTATTTAAAGTGCTGCCTCATCCCGGTGATGTTGATTTCGAGCTTAATATGAAAAGTGATGTTGATAATATTCAGGAATGGGATTTTTACCCGACCTATGACGCCTATGTTACAATGATGAATCAGTTTGCCCTTACATATCCCAATCTTTGCAGAATTGTTAATGCTGGTACAACTGTTCAGGGCAGACAAATAATTTTCGCAGTAATATCCGATAATGTCAATACTCCGGAGCCTGAGCCAAAATTCATGTACACCTCCACAATGCATGGCGATGAAACAACCGGTTATATACTCATGCTCAGGCTTATTGATTATTTACTTAGCAGGTATCCCGCAGACCCGAAAGTTTCTGGTTTGGTGAACAACATCGAGATATGGATAAATCCTAATGCCAATCCGGATGGTACATACCGCGGAGGTAACGGTACAGTAAATGGTGCAGTAAGAAATAATGCAAATAATTATGACCTTAACAGAAATTTTCCGGGTGTGGATTACCTGAATTCACAGCCCATCCAGCCGGAAACACAGTTATTCATGAACATCGCATCGGGCAATTATTTCCGGTTTTCTTGCAATTTTCACGGCGGGGCGGAAGTTGTAAATTACCCGTGGGATAGCTGGTCACGGCTGTGTACCGATGATGCGTGGTGGATCAGGGTTTCCCGGAAATATGCAGATACCGTACATGCATATGCTCCAGTTGGATATATGGGTGGCTTTAACAACGGAATAACAAACGGGTATGCCTGGTATTATGTTCACGGCTCAAGGCAGGACTACATGATATATTATAAACATGGAAGAGAAGCAACTATTGAACTCTCAAATACAAAATTGCTTCCTCCGGCACAGCTTCCGGCGCTGTGGAACTATAATTACAGATCTCTTTTGAATTATATTGAACAGACTCTATTCGGAATTACAGGGACTGTAACAGACTCCGCAACCGGACAGCCTTTGAAAGCAAAAATCACAATTGCGGGGTTTGATATTGACAGCTCGGAGGTTTATTCAGACAGTTTGTTTGGCAAGTATTACAGGATGATCATCCAGGGAACTTACGCGCTCACTTTCTCGGCTCCCGGATATTACAGTAAGATAATTCCTAATGTTAATGCAATAAATGATAATGCTGTAACAGTAAATGTCCAGTTAAGGCAGATAACAACGGGTATTGCCGGAAACGGGATCAACCCTCTGGAATTTTCATTATACCAAAACTATCCAAACCCATTCAATCCGTCAACAAAGATACGCTTTGATATTCCCCTCTCAAGAGGGGTGGACGCCGAAGGTGGACGGGGTGTGTTTACAAAACTCATTATTTACGATGTTCAGGGGCGTGAAGTTGCAGCCCTCGTAAATGAACAATTGCAGCAGGGTACTTATGAGGTTGATTGGGATGCAGCAAATTATTCGAGCGGAGTTTATTATTATAAGTTATTCACAAACCATTATTCTATCATAAAAAAAATGATCTTATGCAAATAACTAAAGCACAAATATCAAATTGCTTCAGAATATTTATTATTTTCATTTTAACTTCAGCTTCAGCAGTACAAGCTCAGTGGTATAATCAGCAGGTTCCGGGTGATATTGGTATCCTTTTATCAATAGATTTCACAAACAGTAATTCAGGTGTATCAACAGGGTGGATTTTAAATAACGAGGCTACAGGAAGGGCTATATACACCAGTAATGGGGGCAATAATTGGTTATTAGCTTCTGTCCCAGATTCAACCAGAAGCCTGGTTACGGTTCAAATGATTAATGCTGCAATTGGTTATACAGCAGGAGCATATGATATTTTGAGTATGAAAACACCATTCAGAATTTCCAGTAGTTTTCAATATTCAAAACGTAATCCAATAATTGTAAACATGATCGGGAAAAGCGATTCAATACTGGGAACGAGAGCTTTCTTTCTAAAAACCACAAATAGCGGTCACAGTTGGTTTCCATATGGGTCTTTTCCTGCAAATTCATCTTATCTGATTGGTATGTACTTCATAAATGAAACTACTGGTTTTGTATCAGCCGAAAGATTTCAAAACTATACAATGGCACAAGGCATTTACAAAACTACAAATGGTGGACTAAACTGGGCTCTCTCATATTCGGTATCAGATACAGTCAATATTAGGAATATTTTTTTTGTTGATGGGAATACAGGATTTGGTATAGGTTATGACATAACCAATGATCCGGTTTATGCAATACAGGGATTAATATTAAAAACTACAAATGGGGGGAATAACTGGTCAAAACAGATGTTTTATAATGTAAATAATTTTACCGATGTAAGTTTTGTTAATAACCTTACAGGTTTTGCATGCGGCGTCAGCAATTCAATGGATATTTATAAAGGAATAATTTATAAAACAACAAATTCCGGTCAGAATTGGTTCAAACTTAGTTACCAGTCAGATACAACAATGTTTGAAGGTATTGTATTTTATCCATCAACAGGTATTGGTATTGTGTATGGAATAGAATGCCGCGAAGATACTTTATATCCCGGAGTATATGATTATGAGCATTTAATAATTGCAAAAACTACCAATTACGGGTCAACATGGCAGCCCTATCAAATAGATAACACTGAATATATTTATATTGGAAACAAAATGATCGATCAAAATAACTGGTATATTACAGGTGGAAATGCATTTAACACTGCAAAGATCCAGCATACAACAAATGGCGGTCAAATTGGTATAAATCCTATTTCTTCTGAAATACCCAACGATTTTAATCTTTACCAAAATTATCCTAACCCATTCAATCCCGAAACTAAAATCAGATTTGATGTGCCGAAAGCTGATTTTGTAACAATCAATATATTTGACATTCTCGGAAGAGAAGTATCAACTATTGTAAACGAACAATTACAGCCGGGGACTTATGAGGTTGAGTGGGATGCTGCGAATTATCCGAGCGGGATCTATATCAATAAACTGATTTCCGGTAATTATTCCCTGACACGCAAAATGGTGTTGATTAAATAACAAGGAAAATGAAAACAAGAATCTCTGTTTTTTTAGTTGTTCTGGCTGCACTGTTTATTTCCTGTACCACAGATAAAACTAAATATTCTGAGGAAGAGAAACCATATACACTTCCTGATAAATACGAAAACATGTCACGGCCGGGGTTGATATATGTATCACATATATCGAATAACTTTGTAAGTGTATTTGATCCTGTTGAAATGAAGCTTATTGGACAGATACCCTGCGGCAATGGTTCAGATGTATCCATTGTTTCAAGCGATGGAACCAAAGGTTATATAGCTAATTTTCATTCCAATGATGTCACTATTTATGATACTAAAACCAATAAAACAATTGCAACGGTTAAATCGTCTGAACATCCTTCTGCCCTGCTTGAAATACCGGAGCAGAAAAAAATACTGATAACTCACCAATCATCAAACTGTATAAATGTCCTAAATATTGATGATAATTCTATTACCTCAATGGGTGAATTATGCACAGGCAATATGTATTACCTGAAAAATAAAGGGAAAATATATGTACCCCAGATATTTACTCCTTATATTTTTATACTTGATCCGGTTACTTTTCACATTACAAAACGGATCGAAACACCGGGCAGGCCGATGGCTATGGCATTCGGCGGTGATAACAAATTCGGCTACCTTGCAAACTTTGATTCAGCTGAAGTAGCTAAAGTTGATATCGATAAGGATTCAGTAATATTAAAAATAAAAAACATACCATCACCGCGTGGTATTGCAGTAACACCTGATAATAAATACGTTTTGGTAACCAGCGTAGTGGATAACACTCTTTCAATAATCGATGCTAATTCTGATACAGTTGTAAAAACGCTGTTTGGTTTAAGGATGCCAACATGGGTAATTACTACAAGGGACGGAAAATTTGCAATAGTTTCAAACCAGGGCGCGGCAAAGCTTTCAATAATTGATCTTATAGATCTTGAAATTGTAAAGAGCATAGATGTGGCTTCAAATCCAATAAGCTTGTTTGTTGATAACAGGTAAATGTTCGATTGAGCGTTTTTAATAATTTCGGGGCAGTTTTATACTGCCCTTCTCTTTTACTGAATTCCATGTTAATTTATCGGTGGAACTACTCCGAAAACTACCCTATATTTGTATTCAAATAAAATAGAATGACAAAGAAATCAGAAGATTATATACTTGGAGTAAGTGATTATGAATTAGAGCGGCTCCGCTTTCAGCACGGCGTATGGAAAGAGAGTACAGATGTTTTTTTTGACAAAATCGGTGTGAAAAAAGGATGGAAAGTACTTGATGTCGGCTCGGGGCCCGGGTTTGCGGCTTTTGACCTGAGAAAAAGAGTTGGTGATTCAGGGGCTGTAACAGCTCTGGAGCAGTCTGAAATGTTTTTGGATTATTTTAAATCTGAGTGCACGAGAAATAATTTGTATAATGTGCATTCTGTTTTCAGTTCAGTTGAAAATGCTGAGCTTATGGAAAATCAGTATGATCTGATCTTTGTCAGGTGGGTAATTGCATTTGTTCCTGACCCTGATCTGTTCCTCGATAAACTTATTGCATCACTGAAACCAGGCGGAACAATTGCTATTATGGATTATGCATACGAAGGACTTTCCCTATACCCGCGCGGTGGAGCATTTGAGAATATGGCTGAAACTGTTAGAGCATACTGGCGTCACGGAGGGGGTGATCCGTATATAGGTGCAAAACTTCCCATGATGTTCAAAAAGCGGAATATAAAAGTAACTGAGTTTTATCCTGTTGCACAGGCTGGCGGTCCTTCAAGCGGTGTTTTTCAGTGGGCAGACAGGTTCTTTACTGTTCATATTCAGCAAATGGTTGATATGGGTGTAACTACACAGCAGCTTGGAGATGAAATGCTAAAGGACTGGACCAGCCACAGGAATGATCCGGATTCTGTCTTCTTTTCCCCCACAATAGTTGCTATTGCGGGGAAGAAGTGAATATTTTGAATACATCAATACCCTTAACAACATATAGATAAGTAACCGCAAATATTAATACAAACGTTACAAAGGTAAGGTAGCTAAGAAAAGTTACCAGAAATCCTTTAAGAATGGCTTTAACTTTAGATAGCCCCGAAAACTGGATTATTGCATATATATAAAAAACCGTGCTTATAAAGAATCTTGCATTCCATATTCTTATATCAATCGCGGCCAGCAGCATTAACACGATCGAAAATACAAGTGCCGTCCCTACCCAGTAAAAAGAGTTCGCAATTGCCTCGGCATAATTTATCCCGGTTTTTTTCTTAAAGAAAAGATAAAGGTAAAAAGCAAAAACCACCGGCATGAAATAATTAAGGTAGTTTATGTAGCTGTTTACAAGATGCTGAATTTCAATCACTTTCTGCTGGATGGTATTACTATCGCTACTGACTGAAACATTCAGAAACGCAAAATACTTTTCACTCATTAAATGAAAGACAATTACGTAAAGTGTCTGTATGAAGATAAAATACGAAAAAGGTTTAATGAACGATTTCCTTCTGCCGGAAAGGTACTCTTTTGCAGTCTTACCCGGATTCAAAGCCAGTTGCTTAAATGTCTTTAAGATCGAGTTTTCCCAATGCAAAATTCCATGAGTAACATCATGCAAAATCGTCTTTACTTCCAGTCTTTTGACTCTTTCCTGACCGCAATTATGGCAGTACTTGCCTGTGAGTACTGCGCCGCAGTTAATACACTTTTCCATTTGGTAAATATAAAATATATTTCATTGAATTACTTTACATAAAATAGGATATTGCAGTATGTTAAAGATGAGTATGAACAAAATTCCCGCTCACCGTAAAGGATTGATATATATTTCATTCACCGCATTCCTTTGGAGCACAAGCGGCTTCTTTATCAAATACCTTACAATCAGCGCATACCAGATATCATTCTACAGGTCACTTGTTGCTGCTATTACAATTTATGTAATTTCTTCAGTAAGGAAACAGAAGCTGAAATTTACATTTGATAAGGTCTCAAACCTTGCGACAATATTCTATGCGGGAATACTTATACTCTTTGTGCTTGCAACCAAAATGACCACTGCCGCAAATGCAATATTTCTCCAGTTCACAGCTCCGATATACCTGGTTGTAATGGAACCGCTGGTTCTGAAAACCAAATTCGAGCCAAAAGATATTATTACAATATTTATTTGCATCGGGGGAATGATCCTTTTCTTCTTTGGTAAACTCGAAATCGGCAACATATACGGAAATTTACTCGCAATTGCTTCCGGATTTTGTTTTGCAATGTTCAGCTTGCTGCTGAAATATAAGAGAGTTAAGCAGGGTTCTGAAAATACTTTGAATAACAGTGTAATGGGGAATGCACTTGTAGCAATAATAGCATTCTTCATTGTCTTCCCGAGTTTTACCTTAAGTTTGCCGGAGGCACTTATTCTGTTATACATGGGTGCCGTCCAAATTGGTGTGAGCTATATTATCTTTAACGAAGGCATAAAATATGTTTCTGCAACTGAATCTATGATAATTGCAACTCTTGAGGCAATGTTCAACCCAATATGGGTTTTTATAGGCATAGGAGAAGCACCTTCTGTATACTCGATAATTGGAGGGGTCATTATTTTTGGGGCTATAATATGGCGTAATTTCAGCAAACGGGATAAAACATTGATATTAGAGTAACTCCCTAAATAACCATATAATTGGCTTATTTATATTGTAAGTAACTATCGTTTTCCTTATTTTTGCTAATTAATTAAGTAAAATTCAATAATTTCATGTCTAATAGCACTCCTTCGTTCAAAACTATTATAGTTACGAAGCTGGATAACCCTGCCGGACTGAAAGTCGGCCAGATCCAGTTCAACCGCCCCGACGTTCTCAATGCACTTAATATTGAACTTATGGGAGAGCTATTAAGAGCTCTAAAGGGATTTGATAAGGATAATGAAGTAGGATGTGTAATAATTACAGGGAATGCGAAAGCATTTGCTGCAGGTGCCGATATTAAAGAAATGGCAACTCAAAGCGCAATTGATATGCATATTCGCGACCAATTTGCAGTATGGGATAAAATACGTAAGATCAAAAAACCGGTTATTGCAGCAACCTCCGGATTTGTTTTGGGGGGCGGCTGTGAACTTTCTATGGCGTGTGATATGATAGTCGCAGCTGAATCAACAAAATTCGGACAGCCGGAAATAAAAATCGGTATTATCCCGGGTGCCGGGGGAACTCAAAGGCTGACCCGTGCAATCGGCAAAGCCAGGGCAATGGAAATGATCTTAACCGGCAGGATGTATACAGCCCGCGAAATGTTTGATGCCGGGCTCATAAGCCGTGTTGTTGATGATGAAGTTTTCCTTGAAGAAGCTCAGGCACTTGCAAGGGAAATTGCATCAATGCCTCCGATAGCACTGCAAATGGCTAAAGATGCAATTTTGAAAGCTTTTGACACAACAATTGAAGGCGGGCTTGAATACGAAAGAAAAGCTTTTTACCTGCTGTTTGCTTCCGATGATATGAAAGAAGGAATGAATGCATTCATAGAAAAACGTAAGCCTCTATGGAAAGGAAAATAATTTTTATCAATAACAATAACCAATCAATAAGAAATTTGACTATAAAGATATTATTCGCTGTAATGTTTTTTGTTACCTTTACTTATACAAATGCCCAGGAAAAGAAATCAGACTTGCAGCAAAACGCAAAGTTAAACAGCGATACTTCTCATTATTTTAATGCTGAGGAGATCATTGAGTTGAATAAATCTGCATTGGTATCAATCTGGTATCACACCGATAATTATTATTCTTATTCTACATACACAACAACAGATACAAATCTTCTGAACGGAAGCGGTTTTATTTTTAGTGAAGACGGGTTAATAGGCACCAATTACCATGTTGTTGATGGCATTGATAGTCTTCTTATCAAAACAAGTGACGGGGTTTTTCATGATGCAGAGCTGCTTATCATCGATGAAAAGAATGATATGGCGATACTGCGTATCAAGAACGGAACCGGGGGAAAATACCCGGTTATTAAGTTAGGAAATTCTGATGTCTTAAGGGTCGGGCAGGAAGTATTTGCCATTGGCAGCCCGCTGGGTTATGAATATACTATCTCTCAGGGCATCATTGCCGGTATCAGGGATAATGAAAAGGTATCCTTCACTGATCCAGTAACATATTTGCCGATTGAGAAAAATTTTGAAAAGGTTATTCAGATTACTGCTGCTATTTCTCCGGGTAATTCAGGCGGTGCCCTTTTTAACCGTAAAGGAGAAGTAATTGGGATTACAACATACACTTATACAGGTTACGGGAACCTGAATTTTGCCCTGGCTATAAACAGCTTCGTTTATTTCATGAATTCAGTGGATCTTGCCAATATTGATAATAATGAAGAGGCAAAACTTAAACGCCAGCAAAGCCTTTACTTTTCAAATTTAAGGCTTGCTAACAATTATAAATCGGAAGCTACATATAATTGGTTCTATGTCAAGCAAAAAGATACAATGAAAATATACGATACCCTGGTCGTAAAACAGGACTCGGTTGCGAAGAACAATTTTAATAAAGCTGAAACATTTTATAACAAATGCATAGAAATTGCCCCTGATTCATTCGATGTTTACCGGGAGAAGATGGACCTATATGTTTACTGTGAAAATTTTAATAAGGCCGAAGGTCTATATGAAACGATCAAGAGCCGTTTTCAATCGGATAGCTTATTAAGTTTGTTATCATCCAGTCTTGCAAATGCTTATACTACTTCTAAAGAGTATATTAAGGCATTGGAGTTTTACGAGAAAATGTCTGCTAAGGATCCTACTGATATATACCTGAGATACCAGATAGGTACAATTTATGAAAGTATGAATAAATACAGTAAAGCACTAAAGGAATATAAGACAATAATTAAGAAAGATCCGTCGTATACACAGGCATATATTCAGATCGGGGCAATATATTACAATAAATATCAAGATTACTCTTCTGCAAAAAAATATATCGAGGTGGCATATGAAAGGGAATTGACGGCTTACGGCTCGACATATTACCTGGATATACCTTACTACCTGGGTATGATTGCAGTTAAAGAACGAAAGAAATTTGAAGCAATGCTTTATTATATGGATCTGAAAAGCATTTATTCTTATTCCCCTGATGAGAATAAGAAAAAGTCTGACCTGTTAAAAGCTATCAGAGAAATTAATTAATATTTCTATTTAAATGATACATAAATTTGATGTTGTAATTGTTGGCGCCGGCGGTGCAGGTTTGCGCGCTGCTGTAGAAATACCCAAAGGCTATTCATGTGCAGTTATATCCAAAGTATTCCCAACGCGTTCACATACAGGGACTGCGCAGGGAGGTGTTTGCGCAGCCTTATCGAATGAAGAAGATGATTCATGGTTAAATCATGCATTTGATACTGTCAAAGGCTCTGATTACCTTGGTGACCAGGATGCCATTGAAATAATGTGCCAGGATGCACCAAGGGCAATTATTGAGCTTGAACATATGGGAATGCCCTTTTCAAGGACAAAAGAAGGAAAAATTGCACAACGAAAATTCGGCGGTCATACAAAACCTGAAGACCCAAATGACCCGAATTCGAGAAGACTGCCGGTACAGAGAGCATGCTATTCTGCAGATAGAACCGGTCATGTCATGCTTCAGACGCTTTATGAGAACTGTATCAAGAATAATGTCAATTTCTTCTCGGAGTATTATTTGACTGATCTGATAATCGAAGATGGTACCTGCAAGGGACTAATAGCGTTAGATATGGCAACATCCGAGATTCACACTTTTCATGCTAAAGCCGTAATGTTTGCAACAGGCGGTTATGGCAGGGTTTACAGGATCACATCAAATGCACATGTTGGTACAGGCGATGGGTGTGCGCTTGTTTACCAGGCAGGCTTGCCGCTGGAAGATATGGAGTTTTACCAGTTCCACCCAACCGGATTGTGGAGGCTTGGAATACTTGTGTCCGAAGCCGCAAGAGGTGAAGGAGGGATTCTGAGAAACAGCGCAAATGAACCCTTCATGGAAGTATATGCACCTACGGTCAAAGATCTTGCGCCCCGTGATATGGTTTCAAGAGCAATAATTTCAGAGATAAGAGCAGGAAGAGGGATACTTGGAAGTGACGGTACATATTATATCAATCTGGATCTTACACACCTTGGCAAAAAAGTTATTGATGAAAAGATCCCTGAAATAACCGGGTTTGCAAGAACCTATCTTGGGGTTGAACCTACTAAAGAATCTGTACCAATTCAGCCTACTGCACATTACGCAATGGGAGGAATCCCAACCAATTATGATACTGAGGTCTTATATGATAATAAAGGAAAGACCGTAACAGGTTTTTATGCAGCGGGCGAATGTGCCTGTGTATCCGTTCATGGCGGCAACAGGCTTGGTACAAATTCACTTCTGGATATCGTTGTATTTGGCAGGCGCGGAGGAAAGAAAATAGCTGAATTTCTTGAAACAGCTAAGCAAATTGATTTTAATTCTGACCCTTCGGAGAAAACAAAAGAAAAATTAACCAATCTTCTTTCACAAAGCGGAAATGAAAAAACCGCAGTTATAAGAAGAGAATTACAGCAAAATATGATGGATAAGTGCGGAATTTTCAGAAATGAAACCGACCTTACCGAAATGAAGCAGCTTATCATGCAGTATAAAGAGCGTTATAACAATATAACTGTACAGGATAAAAGCAGTGTATTCAATACCGATCTGGTAGAAACAATTGAGCTTGCCAACATGCTTGATATCGCTGAGAGCATAAACGACGGTGCCCTTAACCGGAAAGAATCCAGAGGCGCACACATGAGGGAAGACTTTCCGAAACGCGAAGATGAAAAATGGATGAAGCATACATTTATCTGGAAAGACGGATCAGGCGGAAATCCGAGGATCGATTACAAACCTGTTATTAAAACAAGGTTCGAACCGATGGAGAGAAAGTATTAAACTTAACATGAAATTATCGAATTCCCAACTGGGTAAGTTATTGAATTAATTTTTAGAATAATAAGACTCGTTCTATCAAAGGCACAAGACTATGGAAGTAACATTTAAAATTCTCAGGTATAACCCTGAAAAGGATAAAGAACCGCATTACGAGCAATACCGTTTTGAAGCCCATGAAAACATGACTGTGCTGGATTGCCTTCATAAAATAAAATGGGAGCATGACGGCAGCCTTGCTTTCAGGCGTTCCTGCGCCCACGGTGTTTGCGGATCAGACGGAATGAGAATAAACGGTAAAAACCATTTGGCATGCTCAACATTATTAAAGGATCTTAACACTAAGGATACTATTACTATCGAACCACTGCCTTCTATGCCGATTGTAAAAGATCTTATTCTGGATATGACAGATTTTTATGAAAAGTATTATGCCGTAAAACCTTATTTGATAAACAAAAGTCCGGTTCCGCCCGATAGTGAGAGGCTTCAATCCAACGAGGATGCCGAGAAGTTATTTGAATCGGCAAAATGCATATTATGTGCCTGCTGTACAACAAGCTGTCCTTCAACATGGTCAAACGATAATTATATAGGACCTGCAGCGCTTTTAAAAGCCTACAGGTTCGTATTTGATACCAGGGATGATGCCGCAGATGAACGCCTTGATATTATTGATACACCTGACGGTATATGGAGGTGTCATACTATTTTTAATTGCATAGAATCATGCCCCAAAGAAATTAATATTACCTGGCATATTTCTCAACTTAAAAAAGAGCTTTCAAACAGAGAACTTTAGCACTGCAAGCATATTAAAATCAAAGATTTATAAGGAGGTTCGACCAGATCATATGTTCCAGGATTTCGCAAAGAGGAAGTTCGATGATTACCTCGCTTTGCTTGAATTTCCTGCAGGCAGAATGTCCTTTGATAATCTGAAAAATTCTTCGCTGCCGCCGTTCATAATAAGTTTTATTGAATATTATATCCCTAATAAGAATATCCCGCTTGATAAGAAAGATTTTGAAGAGATCCTGAATAAGGCAATTGTTTTTAATATTAATTATATCATTAAGCCCAAAAACACCATCATTAAATTCCTGTTCGGTGAGCTGGAGACACGCCCGGTCAGGTTCATCGAAGAACGGCTTCGTTATTTTCAGTTCTACGGATACTATACTTCGCAAATTGAAGACTTTATAAATTTTAATTCTCTTGAAGTAGTGTCATTCAACCAGATCGATCACCTTCTATCCGAAGTGAACAGAAAGATCTATGAGGAAATAACTGTCCGTGGCAGCGATGCCAATAGAATGAACCTGGTAAAATTACTTTATTACTTTTTCCATGACCTGGGAGATAATAACCCTATCAATATAAAACTTCCCAGAAAGATCCTATCGGTTTACTTCCTTGATAAGGGATACGAAGATATTAAAAAACGGGTTGACGGTTTTTTCAGCGATGATATATTCATCCAGGAAGCCATTGAATTAATGGATCCCGGGACTGTTAAATCTGCAAGAGAATTGACAGACGTTGGAGTTAGCGATGACCAGATAAAAGATATAATCTCTAAGGCTAAAACAAGCTTAATAAATAAGGAATCTTTGAATAAAGAAGTTGAAAAAATACTCCTTCCATTAGAGCAAATGCCGGAGGAGATTCCGGATATAAATATTGAGATTATCCGTGAGCGTGAATCCCGAATACCCGAGATCAAAAAGAAGAAGCTGATAATCAGCGAAGATCTCTATTCGGATGACCTGATGTTTGCAGCACAATTCAATAATCTTACATTGCCTGTTCAGCTCTCAAGTGAGGAGAAAAGAGCCAGATTGATCGATGATCTGTTTTGCGAAAAAACTTACAAAAAGAAAATCCTGAAGGTCATTTTTAACAGGGATGAATCTGGTTTCAAAGATTCTGTATCTGCAATATTGGAAACGCGGAACTGGGCCGAAGCGTCAGAGCTGATCGAAGAATATTTCAATAAATTCAAAGTGAATTATTTTTCAGAAGAAGCTGTCAAATTTGTTGATATAATGCACAACCATTTTGCAAAGGAAAATAAAAGCACTAAAGAAAGCAAAGCTGTATAATGTTAATAGATAATGTAAAGATCACGATCAAAAGCGGTGATGGCGGCAATGGTTGTGTGAGTTTCAGGCGTGAAAAGTATGTACCAAAGGGCGGCCCAAACGGAGGAGACGGCGGAAAAGGGGGCAATATAATATTTAAAGCCGATAACTCACTGGCAACACTGATCGATTTCAGATACAAAAGAACCTACAAAGCCCAAAATGGTGTAAATGGAATGGGCGGAGATAAGACAGGTAAAACAGGTAAGGACTCAATTATTCGGGTACCTTGCGGAAGTATCATTAAAGATGCAGTATCCGGTAATATTCTGGCAGATCTCACCGAAGATGGCGAAGAATACCTTGCAGCTAAAGGTGGTAACGGCGGAAGGGGGAATGCCCGTTTTGCTACTTCAACTAATCAAGCTCCCCGGGAAGCAGAGCATGGCATCAAAGGCAGGGAAAGAGAAATTGAGATAGAGCTTAAACTCATAGCAGATGTTGGGCTTGTTGGTTTGCCAAATGCCGGAAAATCAACATTAATCTCGAAGATTTCCGCGGCTCGTCCGAAAATTGCAGATTACCCGTTTACAACACTTCAGCCTAACCTTGGAATTGTCAGTTATAAGGATTACCAGAGTTTTGTTGTTGCTGATATTCCGGGTCTGATAGAAGGTGCCCATACAGGCAAAGGGCTTGGTATAAGGTTCCTCAAGCATATTGAACGAACTAAAGTGCTTATATTTCTTATTGACGCATCTCAAATAGCAGATAAGAAAAACAAAAAAGAAGATTACGACATTCTGATAAATGAACTGGAAAGTTATGACAGAAAACTGCTTGATAAACCAAGGATTATTTGTTTTTCCAAGATCGACACTCTTAGTGATAGCCGGAAAAAAGATCTAAGTAAGATTAAATTCACAAAAGGCAGGAGTAAGGAGAAATTTCCTATACTTAAGATCTCTGCAGTAAGCGGAGAAAACATTAATAAGTTTCTTGATGAAACGTGGATGCTTTTGCACGAATGAAAAACAAACCAAATATTTTAGTTTCAAACGATGACGGGATCGAGGCACCCGGTATACAGGGACTTGTTGAAGAGTTAAAGAAGTTCGCAAATGTTTATGTATGTGCTCCATACAGACAGCAAAGCGCTGTAGGGCATTCAATTACAATTTTCTATCCTCTCCGGGCTTATGAGCATTACATGAACGGGGAACTCTTCGGAATGGCAGTTGAAGGCACTCCGGCAGATGCAGTTAAAATAGGTGTCCTGTTTTTTTTCAAAGATGTTAAGTTTGATCTTATCGTATCAGGCATAAATCATGGCGCCAATACAGCAATTAACATAATATACTCCGGTACGGTCTCTGCGGCAACAGAAGGAGCTATACTTGGAATCCCTTCTATTGCAGTATCACTTACTACTTTCAAAAAGGTCGATTTCACTGTGCCTTCAAAGATCGCGGCAAAGATCATAAAGAAAATATGGGAAGATGAAAACATCAAAATTCACCACGGTACCCTGCTGAATATTAATATCCCGAGCGTTGAAGAAAATGAAATTAAGGGGGTGAAAATAACTAAACAGGGCAGTTCTTATTGGGAAGATGCCTTCGAAGTACGCTCCGACCCCACCGGCAGAGAATATTACTGGCTGACAGGTAAAATGGTGATAAAAGATAATTCTACCGAATTTGATATAACAGCTGTAAGTGAAAATTATATTTCTATTACTCCACTTCACTTTAATTTAACTGATAATGAAGCCTATTTGGAGATAAAGGATTGGAAAATAGAACTATAGTATTAGAAACTCTATACTAAAAATTATAAAAATGAATAGCCAGGTCATAGTTTTAAAGTACTCATCTAATATACTCAGAAATAATCCGATAAAAGACCCGCATATCAGAAATGTATTGGTTTATCTCCCTCCTTCTTACAGCAAATCAAACAGAAAATTCCCGGTGGTATATTTGATTTCAGGGTTTACCGGTTTTGGCGCAATGAATATGAATATTTCGGCTTATTCTGAAAATATTCAGCAGCGGCTTGACAGGCTTATCAGAACTAAAAAGATCAAAGAAATGATTGTTGTGATGCCGGATTGCTTTACTAAATACGGCGGGTCTCAATTTGTAAATTCAGCTGCAACCGGGAAGTATGAAGATTACATGATCAGAGAAATTGTTCCGTTTATCGATTTGAATTTCAGGACCATTCCAAAACCTGCGTCCAGATGCATAATCGGCAAATCATCCGGCGGCTATGGAGCAATGTGGCTTGCAATGAGGCATCCTGATGTATTTGGTTTGATGGTAACACATTCCGGTGATACGGCTTTCGAATATTGTTACATGAAGGATTTCCCTGATTTTGTTGTACAAATCGGGCGATATGGCCGGGGACATAAAGCAGTATCAAATTTCATTAAGACTCAATTGAATTTTAATCAGCCAAAACCAAAGGACTTCCATAATATCCTGAATGTGATCGGAATGTCTTCCTGTTATTCTCCAAATCCACGAAGGAAAGAATATAATTTCGATCTGCCGTTTGATATTTATACTTCCGAGATTATACCAAAAATTTGGGAAAAATGGCTGCAATTTGATCCCGTCAGGCTTGTTTCAAAATACAAAACTAACCTGAAAAAGCTCAAAATGATTTTCGTCGATTGCGGAACCCGTGATGAATTTAACCTGCAGGCAGGAGCAAGGATCTATTGTGATAAACTGAGAGATAACGGAATTAAATTTATTCATCAGGAATTTAATGATGGTCATATGAATATTCAATACCGTTATGATACAAGCTTCAGTTTTATTTCTGAATATTTTTCCTATGCGTAAATGAGTTTTAAAGATCACTTTTCTCTTAACTCAAAGGAGTATTCATTATACAGGCCAAAATACCCTGACAGCCTGTTTGAATATCTTAGCACACTTGTAAATGAGCATGAACTGGCATGGGATTGCGCCACAGGGAATGGCCAGGCAGCAATTGGGCTTGTCCCTTTTTTCAAATCCGTTATCGCTACCGATGCCAGCTCCAATCAGTTAGAATTTGCCATAAAAGACCCGAAAATATCCTATAAAACTGCACTAGCCGAAGAAAGCGGGCTCAAGTCACATTCTGTTGACCTCCTTACTGTTGCGACTGCAATTCACTGGTTAGATACAGATAGATTTTATCCGGAAGTAAAAAGGATACTGAAACCCGGAAGTATTATTGCTCTCTGGGTGTATGATCATTGCCGGATCAGTGAAGAGATCGATAAAATATCAAAGGATTATTCCGAAAATGTTGTTGGAGAGTACTGGCCAATTGAGAACAGGAAAGCCTGGAATTTTGAAGAAAGCGTGGATTTTCCATTCGAAAAGATCAATTCACCTGAATTTATGCTTAAAGTAAACTGGTCGCTGGATGAGTATTTAAAATATCTTTATACATGGTCTTCGACCCAGAATTATATCGCTAAAACAGGTAATGATCCTATTGAAGAATTGCAGAGAAAGTTCGGAAATATCTGGAAAGATAATAATGAAAAAAAAGAAGTTATATGGAAGCTGGTAATGAAAGTCGGAAGAGTTTGATAATGCTTGCTTTAAATATCAATCAATTAACAGAAAGTAAATCAGCGCACCAAGCCCTGCCTGAAAAACAACAATTGAAATTCCGCTCAATAGATCATATTTCTTCTTTTTGTCAAGTGCTTCTGGGTCTCCGGTAACCTCGTAATTATCCCTGTTATCAATTGCCAGCGATTTAAAGTGGTATGCAGATGCTCCGGCACCCAAACTAATCACCGCAGAGGAAATTATAGGTATGATCTTCCTCGGTTTCTCAAAATAGAGCTGTCTTTCTTCACTAACAAGATTCAATTTATGCGTTCCTTTAAGTGGTATCAATGTAAATGTCTTATTTATTAACGCAGAACTTTCAACCAGCTCAACAACATCAGCATAACCCTTTGAAGATACTTTTACCTGTTTTGGGAAAGTGGAATCACTCCAAAAAAAATATAAAGGTGTGTTTCCAATGAAACCATTATTAATATAAATGTATGCATTCTGAGGCACTGAATTTATATAATTATAATTTAAACGAAGCGAATCCGCAGATTGAGCGGGTATTGAAACAGCACAAAATAATGCCAGGAAACAGAAAAATATTTCAGTTCTTAATTTCAAAAGTTTTATTTGTAAAACAATAAATAATTTCATCTGCAGCAACAAACAAATAATCTTTCCAGACAATTGGAGTTGTTTTGATCTTATTTTCTAATTGGCAATTCCATAACATTTCACCGGTTCTGGCATTAAGTGAGTATACATAACTGTCATAAGAAGTACAATAAACATAATCACCTGAAATAACAGGAGTTGAAGTAATAATCCCTTTAGTTTGAAATTTCCAGATAACCGAACCGCCTGTAATTTCTACCGAATATATACTCCCGTCAACACAGCCAAAAATAACCTGTTCACTGTTATCTGCTTTGTTTTGATACAGCGCAGAACCGGCTATGATCTTCGTATGCATATTATTTTTCCAAATTATGTTTCCGCTGGATAATTCTATTGCCCTGTATATTGAATCATTGCCCCCTAAATATGCTTTTCCATTATTTATCATTGGAGTAGAGATAACAGGCGCATGGGTTTCAATTTTCCATATTTCATTACCTTCAGTGGCGCTCAAACAGCTGATTATTCCCTTGTCATTACCAAAAATGATACATCCATAGGCAACAGCACAGGTAGAATGAATGGGTGAACCGGAGTTGAATTTCCATTCTTTTCTTCCCGATGCTACATCGACCTTATACTGTATTCCTTTTAAATTCCCAAAATATACATATTCATCTTTCAAAACCGGAGATGTTTGTATATCACCATAGTTTCTGTTCCAATTGATCAGGCCCTTAGAAATATCATAAGAAACGAGTGAACTTTTCTTATCACCTGCAAAAGTGATAATTACGTTATTTCCAAGCACCAATGGTGATGTTGAAGCATCCTTGCCAAGAAACTTTATATTCCCTATTTTACCACCGGATGCGATATCAAAAGTGAACATTTCCCCCTGTAAAGCGTTAACAAACAAAACAGCATCAGCTACTGCAATGCCTGAGGGTCCGACTCCGCCTTCTATATCATAATCCCACATAAGGTTAAGCGGAGGTGCCAGGGAGTATCCTGAAATATGCTGCTGTTCAGGCGACCCGCCTGCCATTACCCAATCTCCGGGCATTACTTTCACATCTTTTTCTATCTTTATCCCCGAGCACCCGATAAACAAAAACTGTGCCAAAGTTAAACATACTAAAGCTGATAATGATCTCATTTCTTAAATTTAATTATAAGGAATGCATAATAAAAGACATAAGTAAGAAATTATTAAAATCTATTTTACAAGAACCATTCTCTTTGTATCTGAGAATTTACCGGTTTGGATCCTGTAAAAATATACACCGGAAGAAAGATTTGCTGCATCAAATTCCAATTCATATATTCCTTTATTTTGACGTTTATTCACCAAATCAACAGCTATTCTCCCTGCAATATCGTATATCAACAATTTTACATACCCGTCTTCTGCAATACTGTACTTAATTTTTGTTATAGGATTAAACGGATTAGGATAATTTTGCGATAATCTGAACCCATCGGGAATTTCATTATAATTAATAATTCCAACCGGAGGCAGGTTTTCAGCAAATACGCTTCTGCCATGAGTCCATACAACCAGTTTTCTTGTGCCATTGTGCATTGTCAGGTCATGGCAAGGTACACTGGAGGGTATTCCCTGGCTGTAAACAGACCAGCTTGCACCGTCATTGGTACTTATCATCACTCCAACATCAGTTGCAAGATATAGTGTAGATAGAAACGCAGGATCGATGAGTATGTCATTGGCAGGGGCATCAGGAAGATTGCCTGATACAGACTGCCACGAAGCTCCGAAGTTTGTTGTCTTATAAACATGTGCACCTGTCGAATCAACTTTATAGCCCGAAAGCGTAACATAACAAATAGCAGCATTCAGAGGATGAATTGTAACTCGTGTCACCCATCTGTATGGAAGTCCGGCATTAACTTTGGTCCAGTTTGTTCCGCCGTTTGTTGTTACCCAAACATTCGCATCATCAGTTCCGCAGTAAATAACATTTGGATCGCTTTTTGCAACATCAACTGTGGTTATAGTCCCTAAATTCTGTACATGTCCGTTTGCCAGATCCGGACTGATCACCGTCCAGTTCTGCATACCGTTTGTTGTCTTGTGTATTTTATATGTTCCGCAATAAAGTGTTAACGGGTCATTTTTATCCATAACATAGGGGGTCATCCAGTTCGTATAAGTAAGGTCAAGGCCTGAAGTCGCACCTACAAAGCTGATACCCCCGTTTGTCGAGCGTCCCAGTCCGCCGGTTTGTGATGAAGCATATACCCGCAGTGGATTATTATAGTCAACCAGGCAATAGAAACCATCTCCGCCGTATATGCTTGACCAGTTATTAATGGCTCCGGTTGTCCGGTTAGTTCCGTTATCCTGGGCGCCGCCTAATATTGTATTCGGATTGGTATTATCGATCTCACCTGCATAAAATTGGGTTATTGGCAGCGAATTACTTGCGCTCCATGAAACTCCGTTATTTGTAGAGTAATCAATTCCACCGTCATTCCCTATCACAATAAAATTAGAGTTTGAAGGTGCATAAGAAACGGAATGCTGATCAACATGAGAGGCATTAACTCCGGAAAACCCGGTTCCTCCGTTAACAGAGCGTTCCATATTCAGTCCACCGCAATAAATATTATTTGCATCCGTGGGACTGACCTTGCATATCCTGTTGAACCATGCATAGTTTGAAGAACCGGCAACTGAGCCATTAATAAGCAGCCAGTTCGTGCCTCCGTCAATTGATTTATAAAGTCCGCGGGAATTACCATTTGCAAAAGCAGTCAAAGCATAAATAATCTGCGGGTTGGAAGTGCAAATATCCAGAGAAATCCTTCCAAGATCCGCCGCTCCCGAAGGAAAACCTCCATTGACAACAGACCAGTTGCTTCCTGCATTTGTACTTACATACAACGCAGTCATGGGACCACCGTACTTAACATAGTCTTCACGTCTTTGCCTTTCCCACATTGCGGCAAATACTTTGTTTGGGTTAGAAGGATCAAGAACAACATCAATTGCCCCTACGGAATCTGCAATGTATAAAGACTGGCTCCATGAAGAGCCTCCGTTTGTGGATTTATATATTCCGCGTTCAATATTCTTTCTCCTTGTCGAACCGACCGCAGCTGCATAAATTATTTGGCTGTTTGAAGGATTAATTACAATGTTTCCAAAACTGTAGGTATTTTGTAATCCAATAAAAGACCAGGTAGAACCGCCATCAGTCGATTTATACATGCCTGTACCAGGGTAATAACTTCTAAGGGAGTTAGATTCTCCGGTTCCGCAGTAAATTGTATTCGGACTGAGCGGATCAATAGCAATTGCCCCGATAGAAGAGGTATTCTGATTATCGAAAACGCTGACCCAGCTCTGGCAAAAATCGGTGGATTTCCATAAGCCGCCGTTGGCAGTACCGGCATATACTATCTGAGGATTTGAAGGATGAATTGAAATTGTTGTGATTCTTCCTTCTATATTTGTAGGCCCTGCAAGTACCCATGGCAGCGGAACATCCGCCTGATATACAGGCATCTGTTTAACATATTCGATCGCTTCAGAGTATTTATTCATTGGGATATCATCATAAGGAAAAGCTCTCTGTTTTTCAAACCAGTCATCAGCGGGTGCGGAGGGTATTTTCCCCTTTGTCCCCCTGGCAGAAAAGTTTTCGGATTCAAAAACTAACTGCAGCACAGCAAAAATAACTGTGATGGAAAACATAACTGAAAATATTACTTTCAT
>JANWKI010000035.1 GCA_025451455.1 Ignavibacteria bacterium | reverse complement strand
GCTTCTTTTACAAGTTTTACTAAAAGTTTCGCAGTTGTTCCTCTTACGATGGAATCATCTACTATGACAACTATCCTGTCTTTCAGAACTGACTTTACAGTGTTGAACTTTGCTTTAACTTTTATTTCACGGTTATCCTGCCCCGGTTGTATGAACGTTCTGCCGATATAATGGCTTCTTATCAGTCCAAGCTCAAGCTTAACAAATGGATTGGTTTTAATGGTTTCAGTAACATATCCAAGCGCGGCAGTATTGCTTGAATCAGGTACGCTTATCACTACTACTTTCTTATCTTCAATATTAGCTTTTGGAGCTGGTTTTTCTAATGACAGATTCTTCCCAAGCTTGCGCCTGATCTTATCAACAGTATTGCCGAATATTGTTGAATCAGGGCGTGAGAAATATATATATTCAAAAATGCAGTGTTTTGTCTCGGGTTTTTTATCAATGAAAAATGATTTAACCACGCCGGTTCTCTTAACTTCTTCATCAATCTGAATTATTTCACCGGCTTTCAGGTCTCTTACATACTCTGCATTAATAATATCATAAGCGCATGTTTCAGATGCGAACACAAAGCTATCCCCAAGCTTACCCATCGAAAGAGGCCGCACTGCATAAGGATCTCGTATTGCAAAGAGTTTATCGTCAGTCAAAAGAACAATGGAATATGCCCCCCTTACCTGTCTTGCAGCGTCAAGGATCTTATCGATCATTTCTTTTTCTCTGGAACGTGCGATAAGATGGAGGAATATTTCGCTATCAGTCGATGTCTGAAATAATGTTCCTTCATCCTGCAGCTTATCACGGAGTTCTTTTGTATTTGTAAAATTACCGTTATGTGAAAGCGCTAGATGACCTTCTTTGAAATTGACTTTGAATGGCTGGATATTGCTTCTGCTGTCAGATGCACCGGTTGTTGAATACCTGTTGTGCCCGATGGCAGAATTGCCCTTTAAAACATTAGCAAGTACATTCTTACTGGAAAATACGTTCAGTGCTATGCCGTGGCCTTTATGTATATTGAATACGTATTTATCTTCCGAAATTTTTTCCGAAACGCATATTCCGGATGCTTCCTGTCCTCTGTGCTGCTGTGAATGGAGCCCGTAATAAGTCAATACGGCTGCCTGCGGATTATCAAAAATCCCAAATACAGCACAATTGCTTTTCGGTTTGTCTTCCCCGTCAAAGTCATCACAATTCTGTGATCTTTCTGTAACTTTGTTCATTAGTAATTCCTTTTGTTATTCAACTCTTAATTTACAATCCTGATATGATTTGAAAAAATCCATCCACTACTGCCGAGCCAGCACTCAACTCTGTATACACCATGTTCCTTAACATCCCAGGCAGCATTCATGCCATCCTTTTCATCAATGGTTATTCCGTTATGAATTAGCTTTATCTTGCATTCTTTTGGAACAAGTGCCCTTAATAATACATTACCGCCCTGTGATGATATTGAATCACCTGTATTGCATGTAATTCCTCTGAACTCTGCATAGAATCTGAAGCCTTTTGCATTACCGTAATAATAGTTTGCTGCGAAACATTTGCCGTTTTTTAAAGCTTCTAAGATCAGTTTCTTATCAGATTCAAAGGTTTTTTTATTATTTATGCTTATGGGCTTATCAGTCAGAACATGAGTTCTAATGGATTTGAAGAGTACCTTATATGCAAATATCTCCACTTCAAAAAATCCCATAATATTTTGCTTCAATGCATGAGCATCAACTCCTCCAATCCCTGTTACATGCCTGTTCATTGCAGCTTTATCCCACCTGGTTAAAGTTTTTTTTGAAGGAGCTGTTATAGATTTCAGCGGATGAAGGAACCTGTCAAGCTTATTGTTCTCGTTCATTCCTTCTATCCATTCGCTCATATGATTCCAGATCTCAATTCCGGTGTAGTCTTCTGTATCATCAATCCAGGGATACGAGGGATGCTGCTTCAGATGCATTCTTTCTTCATCAGGGTGTGCAAGAAAACCAATCCCTCCTTTATCCTTTATCTGCTTTACGTATTCTTTAGCTGTAAGTTTGCATCCTAATTCTCCGCCATCGAGTACCTGGTAAGTACCAATGACTTCATCTATACCGAATGCGAGATAATGATTCTTGTTATTCATATCGTTCACCTCGTATCCAATTATTACCATTACATTATTCATCCATTTCTCATAACCGTCTTGTATCGGTTTAAGGGTGTTGTGGTCAGTCATCATAATAAAATCAAGATCCGAGTCATAAGCGGCCTTTGCAATTTCTTCAATTCTTCCGGTTCCGTCAGAATAAACAGAATGTATATGTATCGCGCCGACGTATTCGTACATTAAATATCAGCTAATTTCAATAAAACATAAAAATAACTTTAAAAGATGTTAATATAAATGTATAATTGCATAACCCGAAATATGAACCTGATAAATTGAAACAAATGCTTAAAAAACACAGCCTGATATTAGCCGTATTATTTGCGGGTATTTCTTCTTCGGCTTTTTCACAGGTTAGGGGGGAAAATCTGCTCTTAAAATGGGGTTCCTGGGCTCTTCTTCAGGCAATTCCATCACCGGTTCTCTTCGAGGATAGAAATGACCTGAATTCAACCGTTACGTTTGGATTGGAGTGGCAGGTGATACCCTTTTCTTACACGTTCAATGAAAACAAATATGTTTCAAAATTGAATTTCTTTTATATAAAACCTGTCAAAAGGTTTTCAGGGTCAGCAGAGGTTTTTTTTGAACCATCACTTATTACCGGAACTTATAAATACGCTGACCTGGGGAAATTCAGCTATAAATCCGGATGCAGACTGGTTCTTCCAATTGCACAGGGCGGTGAGTACTTTGCAATTTCGATGGGGGCGGGTTATTACCTGCAAAATACTAAAGCAGGTGAACCTGTAGAAGGTGTGACTTACGAAGCCGGTTTATATTCTTTCTTTGGTATGCTTGGCTTGAAGTTCAATTACAATTATAAAGCTCACAGCCGTTATAATATCGGTTTGTATTTCAAATATTATTGAAAAGTTCATTAACTATTATGTTTAATAGATATTTTCTGATCCTTTTAGTATTGGTCTGTATAATCTTCAGTTCCTGCAACCTTCTGATGGTTGCTGTAAGAAATGTCCCAACATTTTTTGAAGCGCCGGAACCAGTTAAAAACAAAATAACAGATCCTGTAAAACCGAATGTCAGGCTATCTGCATTATGGATCGGACATGCAACTGTGCTTTTGCAAATGGATGACAAAGTAATTATTACTGATCCATTTTTAACCGAAACTGCAGGAGAGTTTGCAAGAAGAACTGTTGAACCGGGAATAGATACTAAAAATATTCCGGGCTGTGATATTATACTGATCTCTCACTCACATTTTGACCACTTGAGCTTAGGAAGCTTAGAGCTGCTTGAGGAAAAAGGTTATAAAAAATGCGCTCTTGTTTTTCCGAATGGACTGGAAAACTATATCCCGGATTATGATATGAATCTCATCAGGATGAAAAATGATAACGGGTACAGGAGCAAGATCACCGGAGAGACCAGAACAATAAATGGTATCAGGATAACAACAGTATACTCACAGCACTGGGCGGGCAGGTATGGAATGGACGGTTATTTATGGGGTGACAATGCTTTTACCGGGTATATTCTGGAATATCACGGGATGACGGTTTACTTTGCAGGAGATACCGGATATGATTCCCTGAAGTTCAAAAAGATAAGGGAAATGTTTAATATTGATCTGGCATTAATTCCCATCGGGCCATGCGCAGAATGCAATCAGTGCGGTACCATCAATCATGTTTTCCCGGTTGACGCTTATGAGCTTTACAAAGATATTAAACCCAAGTGGATGATCCCAATTCATTACGGGACATTACATTTTGCGCAGGCAGATCCCATGGAACCCAAGCATGTATTTGAAGAACTTGCCAGGAAAAACGGAGAGCAGGAAAAGATTTTTGTAATAAATATTGGTGAGCAGAAAATATTCATGGAAAAATAACAATCAGACAAGGGCGGTCCTGGTTTCCGATCAGCCAAAATGTTTTTTCAGTCTGAATGAGAGATTTACCAGAATAAGTGTTAACTGCACGTTTTGGCTAATAAGCTTTTCCGCTTCTTCAAGCTCCAGTACGATCTTAAAAATATCTGCATTGGGAAAATTTGCATTCAGCCGGCTGAGTCTATCAATGAGATCAAAATTTATCACTTTAGCAGTTTTCTCCCCAAGATTTCTAATACGCATAAGATCCCTGATCCATATATTCAGGAAAAAGAGGAAATTTCTTGTTTTCTCCCTGTCATTTTTTGCCGAAATCTTCCTGCAAATCAATATTACATCTGCATAACTGTTCTTAAGAATGGAGATCAGAAACTCAAGTGCAGTATCTCTGATATCTTCTATTCCGGAACTCAGCAGCCTGGACGCACGCGTGTAACTGCCAAAACAGAGCCTTGAGGCAAGCTCGATCTGTTTGGGCGGATAATTAGTTGTATCTGTCAGTTTCTTCTTAAGCAGTTCATCTTCCAAAGGCTCAAAATGAATCCTCTGGCATCTTCCGATAATTGTCTGGGGAAGGGCATTAACTTTTGATGTGGTAAGAATTATAACACTGTTCTTTGGAGGTTCCTCAAGTATCTTCAATAGTGCATTTGAAGCTTCCTGTTTCATTTTATCTGCTTCTGAAATAAGAAATACTTTTGTATTTCCTGCAGGAGATGAAAGATAAATCTTGCTGACAAGATTCCTAATGCTGTTGATCCTGATATTATTGGCATTTGGCAGATCAATGTAATGATAGGGATTTTCAGATTTAAGAGACATTTCTTCCATATAGGCATCAAAATCAGCAGTAGAAAGCTTTTCAACCGGGTCAGCATTTGTTTCATCTGATTTACCGGCTGGAAGTGCGCATATCAGCCTGAAATACTCTGAACGGAATTCGGATATCTTTCTGCAATTTGTACATTTATCACAAGCCTCATTTTTACTTATCAGGTCGGTACAGTTCAGCAGTTTTGCAAATTCAACTGCAACTGCATCCTTACCAACTCCTTCGGTCCCTTCAAAAAGATAAGCATGACCAATTTTATTGCCGGTAAAAATTGATTTAAGTTTTACTATTACTGCATCTTGTCCGATTATGTTATTCCACATATTTAATTTCTAAAAGGCGTTCCCGAGCCCAAACTGTATTGCATATTTGTTTTTGAAAATATCTCCGAGCTTATCCCACAGCCATTTATTACCGGTCTCTCCCAGTGGGTCATATAGTTTAAACCCAAGGTCTATTCTGACAGGTCCGATAAAAGTGTCATACCTGATTCCAAATCCTGCAGCCAGTGCAATCTGATCAAAACGGAACTTTCCGTCTGATTCCCACACATTTCCATAATCAAGGAACAAAACACCCCATACCGGATAAAGAAAGCTTCTTGGAGGAAATGGCTTCCTTCTCCATTCAACACTTCCTTCAAGCAGGAACTTACCTCCTAGCGATGGATTGGATAGAATACCGCCTTTTTGCGCGCCCCAACCTCTTATACTGTTGCCTCCACCCATGTAATATTTGTATAAAGATAATATTGGCTGAATATTATCCCCGCCTCCGTATTCGACAATATCTCCCAGCTCAAAGTGAGTTGCGACAATAGAGGCAGCTCTTCCATCTGAAATATCAAGATAGAAGCTGTTTAGAGTGCCGATTTTGAAGTATTGAGAAAAATAAAGTCCATTATTAAATAATGTCAGCGCCCTGGGCAATGCACCTGCAGATTCTGCTGTAATTGAATGAAACAAACCTTTGGAAGGATTGAATATATTATTTGATGAATTATGAATAAGTGTTAATCCTATGATAGAATTAACATTATAATCCATTTCACCTTTGCTGTGAAATATCTCATCTTTTAACAAGTCTTCTTTGTATCTTGTACGTACGTAATCAAAAGAGAGATCTGAATATGCATTTTGATAAAATGTATGGTCAGAAATAAAATAAGTTAACCTAAGCAGGTTTTGTGCATAAAGGTATTCTTCAGCCTTACTGAAATTATATAACCCGAATGTGGTTGATATAGTAGCAGTAATATTGTTGTTAAAAAGAAACGGCTGAAATAATGAAAATGAAAGTTCTATATTATTAATATCAATTGAATTGAACAGACCTTCGAGCCCTACAGTAAATATCCTTCCGGCACCCAGAAAATCTTTATCTTTATACTCAATTCCTGCCCCTCCAAACAGCCTGTTTGACTGGTAAACTACAGATAAACTTGGAGTGAGTTCATACTTTTTATTCAGTGTTATATTTACTTTAGTACTAATTGTCAGGTTTTCTCTGTCAACACTGTCCGGAATGACCCTTCCAAGCTGGATAATGGCAAGCTTAGTAAAATTCCTTTCGCTTTCCAGCATCAAACTGCGGTTATAAACTTCTCCTTCTTTGAATTTAAGTTCTCTTTCAATGACATTATTTCCAATATGGTATTTATTAGCCTCAATAAATATTGAATTCTTACCGAAATGATAAATATTTTCGGTACCGATAAAACGCAGTCTGACAAGCACCTTGTTTTTGAATTCCGGATTTTTCTGCATTGCATCAGAATATTTGCCGATTATTATTCCTCTTCTGGATGAATCTATCTTGCTCTTTATGGTATCTATCTGGGCATAAAAATACCCATTATTCTGCAGCAGTGTAATGATCCTGTCTCTTTCCTGGTTTATCTTGCTTTTACTGTAAAGGTCTCCGTCTTTAATGATCTTTCCCTCTGCAATTCCTCTTTTTACATAATCTGTAACTTTATCCAGCCCGGAAAACTTCAATTCACGGATAGTGTATCTGGTATTTTCAATTATTGTGAATTTTATATTGATCTCATTATCATCGGTAACTAATGTTGTGGCAGTATCGATAATAACATCAAAAAAACCGTTATCGAAATAATATTTGTTAAGTCTTTGCAGGTCTTCTTCCAGGTTGATCCTGTTGAAATATTTTTCCCTTGGGAGCAGAAGGATATCAAGCAATACAGATTCATTAAATGTCTCTGATTGGGCATATTTGAAGTCTATACTTCCTGTTTCATAACTTGATTGTGCAGAAGTTGAGGATGCAATCATTATTAATAATGAAATAAAGAGTAATTTGAGTATATTTTTACTGTAATTCAACAGGAACAGATTATAAAAAACCCCGATGGCTCGGGGTTATGTTTGTTTTGAGCTAAACTAACTAAAAATCCTTTTCTTCGTCGTCATAAAAGAAATCTTCTTTGGTCGGATAATCCAGCCATATTTCTTCAATGCTTTCGTAAGGATCTTCTGTATCTTCCAGGTCCCTCAGATTATCAATTACTTCCTGCGGAGCTCCGGTCCTTTGTGAATAATCAATGAGCTCTGCTTTATTTGCCGGCCAAGGTGCATCATCAAGATAGGAAGCCAGTTCCAGAGTCCATACCATTTTTACTTCTCCTTTTGAATATAGTTTGTAGATTGTATTTTCATTTTTGTTTTTCGCTTAATTAATCTCTCAGTCTTGGATCTAATGCATCTCTTAATCCCTCACCAACAAGGTTATAGGCAACAACCGTCAGGAATATCATGAAACCCGGGAAAACTGCAAGCCACCATGAACTGGTAGCTCCTCTTGCTTCGGAAAGTACCGAACCCCATGTTACTTTTGTAGCAGCTACACCAAAACCAAGAAAACTTAAGCCCGCTTCAACCAGTATAGCTCCTGCTATCTGGAATGATGCAGAAATAAGCACCGGAGCTATAGCATTTGGTAAAACATGCCTGAAGATAATCCTTGTATTGGAAAGCCCGAGCGATACTGCTGCCTGGACATAATCCATGCTGCGGACTTTAAGAATCTCGCCTCTTACAAGTTTTGTATCTCCCGTCCAGCTTGTTAAGCCGATTGCAAGCATAATATACCAAATGCTTGAACCGTAAAGTGCAACAATGGTTATGATAAGAAAGAACGAAGGAAATAGCTGCATTATTTCGACAAACCTCATAACACCGAGATCCACTTTACCTCCGTAATAACCGGCAAACGAGCCTAGTATAACGCCAATCATAATAGCAATACCAGCCGCAATAAATCCAACAGAAAGAGATACTCTTGATCCGTGTATCAGGCCTGCCAATACGTCACGTCCTATTGCATCAGTCCCGAGGTAATGCCCTGTTTCTGTTGAGGGAGAAGCTGAGTTATTAAACAGATCCACACCTGTGGGTGAAAATCTTACTGGTGGCCAGATGGCGCTCTCAAATTCAAGTGACTTCCAGTCTACGTTCAGGAATTCACTATCCCATTTAGCAAGTCCAAGTTCTACTGCATACTCTTTAAACACAGGGAAATAAGAACTCCCCTTATAAGAACAATAAAGCGGTTTGTCATTTGCGACGAAATCCGCAGTTAAAGCCATTAATACCAGGAATGCAACAACGAACAATGCAGCAACTGCGAGTTTGTTCTTCCTGTACTGGTGTTTTACCAGAGACCAGTATGTCTGGTCAACTTTTCTTTTCTTAAGTTCACCGTTTTCTGGTACCTCGCCGCCTTCAGTGATATTCACCTGGGGTACGGGCATAGATGACATAGTGTTATCGCCTATGAATTCCTGTTCCGAAACTTTTCTATCTGCCATTAATTATCTGCCTGCTTAAGATGATTTCTTTGAAAATGCGATCCTTGGATCAACGATAGCATACAGTATATCCACTACCAAAAGTCCAAGCATTGTGAGAACTCCTGCAAGTACAAGCTCTGCCATAATAAGTGGGTAATCTCTTGCGATCAGCGCATTAAAAGCAAGCTGTCCAATTCCGGGAATACTAAAAATTGTTTCAAGAATAACAGAACCGCCAACCAGACTGGGGAGAATACTTCCAAGTAATGTGATTATCGGGATTAGTGAATTCCTCAAGGCGTGTTTCATAACAACAGTCTTTTCAGTCAGGCCCTTTGCTCTTGCTGTCCTGATATAATCCTGCCGGATAACCTCGAGCATACTGCCCCGCATCTGGCGGGATAAAAAAGCAAAACTTGCAAGTGAACCGCAGCCCACAGGCAGAATAAGATGATATATCCTGTCCCACATTCTTTCAAAGAAGGGCCAGTTTTCAGAACCGAGAGAATATAAACCTGAAGTTGGAAAGATCTTTATGTATTCCACGTTAGCAAGAAAAACTATAGCCATGGTTGCTACCCAAAAAACAGGCAGCGAGTAAAAAACAAACAGCATGAAAGTAGAGAATCTATCCATAATGGTGTATTGCCTTGCTGCAGAATAGATACCGATCGGGATCGCAATTAAATAGCTCAAACCGATTATCAACAGAGATATTGATGCTGTTACGGGAATCCTTTCCATTATCTTGCTCATCACAGGGCGGTTATCAACAAATGAATTTCCGAACTCGCCCGTAGCCATGTTCCCCAGCCATATCAGGTACTGAACGGGGATTGGTTTATCCAATCCCCATTTAGCTTTGTAATAATCCTTTGCCTGCTGGTTAAGCTGACTCTTTTCATCGGCTTTCATGTTCTCGTTGCTTACACCTACTTTTAATTCAGTAGGGTCGCCCGGCGCAAGTCTTGAAATTGTGAAAGTAATAATAGTTATTGCTATCAGTGTCGGTATGAACAGCAGTATTCTCTTAAAGATGTACGTTGACATACTTTTATCCGGCCCAGTTAATTGTTCTTATTCTGCGTGTATTTTTGTGCCCCCGCAGGTACCCACCATTCATTATAAGTCGGGCTTGGGTAATAATTATACCACCTTGTATTTTTGAATCTTTTATCATAGATATACCTGGCTTTTCCGCTCCAGAGGAATGTATACGGCTGTTCGTCATAAATAAGTTTCTGCCACTCTTTTATCATTACAATCCTCTTGTTCTCATCCATTTCATCCCTGTATGCAACGATCAGGCTATCGCTTAGCTTATTATTGAAGCTGATGTAATTGCTTCCTTCGCCCTGTGACTGTGATGAGTGCCAGATCTGGTATGGATCAGGCGGAGTTGTCGGAGAAGTCCATCCTGAATATGTTGCATCAAACTCATGCTTTTTTGTCTTATCAAGGTAAACGGACCATTCAAGCTCCTGTACTTCAGCCTGTATTCCCACCTTTTTAAGTGCATCAACCACAACAAGAAGAATTTGTTTTCTGACTGGGTTTGTATTGCTTAAGAATGTAAATTTGAAATCCTTTTTTTTGCCGTTTACAACTCTATCCAGCACTCCGTCTCCGTCAGAATCTTTCCATCCGGCCTGCTCAAGAAGCCCCTTAGCTTTTTCCGGATCATAAGGAATCTGGGGAAGCTCAGGGTTAAGTAATTTCTTGTTCAAATAGAATATATGAGATTGGATCGGTACACCATCTCCATAGAGCACTTTATCAATAATTGTCTTTCTGTCTACCAGATAAGAAAGCGCAAGTCTTACATTTTTATCCTGGAAAAGGACATTAAGCTGATTCCAGGCAAGGTAAGAATAAGCCGGTTCACTTGGCTTTGCCTTTACAAGGTTAAACTGGTCTGCATTTTCAAGGTCCTTGTAAAAATCGGAAGGTTTTATAACGTACATTGCATCAATTTCCTTGTTCTTTGCAGAAACCAGTGCTGCAGAGTTATCCTGGATTGTTTTAAAAATTATCTTCTGCGGGTAATTAGGGACAACCTTGCTTGCTCCCCAATAATTCGGGTTCCTGACAAGTGTTACACCTGCCCCGGTATCCCATCTTTCGAACATATACGGGCCGGAACCGACTAAGTATTTTGCCTCTCTTGATACTTCAGGTGAGTTAATGAAATCACCGTACTTCTGTATTTCAGGATTCTTCGAAGCTGTTTTAAGATCTTTAAGATCTTCCCATGTAAATTTATCAGTAACGTTTCCGGGATCCAGAATATGTTTCGGGAGAATGTTGAAAAGACCTAAAGTGTATACCCCTCTCCAGTTGGGTTTATTCAGTGTAAACTTTACCTTATAAACATCACCGTCAACTATCTCTGCTTTTTCAACCATATCGAAGTAATTCCTGGTTGCAGCAGCATCAACAAATGGATTCTTTATAATTTTCAAAGTTAAAATCACGTCTTCCCCTGTTAAAGGTTTGCCATCAGAAAATTTTGCGTCCTTATTTATAGTAAAAGTATAAGTTAAGTTATCCGGGGAAACTACAGGCAATGCAGAAAGTCTGGGGATAAGTTCATAAGTTTCCCTGTCCTGGTCCAGCAAATACTCGAATACATAATATGTAATTTCGCTGGCGCTTGCATCATTTGAAACGATGGGATTCAATTTTTCCGGATCAGACATTTCACGGATGATAAGCCAATCGCCAGAAATTGCCTGGGCTGTATCAATAGGTGCTACCTCACCTGATTTCGTGTCGGTATTTGTTGTCTGGGTTTTTTTGCCGCCGCATGCTGTAAGGAACATTATAGTAATTATTACTGCTAGGAGGGCAGTTAATTTGATTTTATTCATGATAGAAGATATCTGTTTAATTTCTTGAAAAAGTATTATTTTTAGTTACATAATGCGCAATTTATCTAAAATATTGTGAATTTCAACTGCAAAATCGGTTCTGCAGGGCTATCCGGCAATTTGAGAAAAATATCCATACAATTCGGAATCTGACTTCATAATCAGCATAAGGAAGATTAGCTGAAATTTTGTTTAATTTGCAGTCTGATATTTCCTTTGATTTACAGGTACCCACCATTCAGGTGTGTGGTATGCCGTAGGCGGTGTTGGGTACCATCTTACATTTTTGAACCTGTCTGAATAGACATATTTAGCCTTGGGTGTCCAGAGGAAAGTATAAGCCTGCTCATCATACAAAACCTGCTGAAGTTTCCTTGATATTTCCATTCTTTTCGTTTCGTCAAACTCTGAGCGGTATTCTTCCATTAGTTTATCGGCAATCGGACTTTTATAGCTGCCGTAATTGCTGCCGTCGTTTTTGGCCTGTGATGAATGGAATATCTGGTACTGGTCAGGTGGATAGTCTGTTAGAACCCATGCACCCATAAGGGCATCAAATTCATGTTTCTTGATCTTTTCAAGAAATACCGACCACTCAAGAACCTGTACTTCAGCAATAATACCCGACCGTTTCAGTGCATCTGCAATTACAAGTATTGTCTGCTTGCGTGTCTCATTGGTGTTCAGTAAATATGTGAATTTGAAATCAACTTTCTTACCGTTAACCATTTTATCAAGAATTCCATCTCCGTCAGAATCTATCCAGCCGGCTTCGCTGAGCAATTGTCTGGCCTTTTCAGGATTGTAATCTATCGGTTTAAGGTCAGGATTGAAGTTCTTCACATCTCCAAAATATACAGGGCCCTGTATCGGGACTGCAAGGCCGTACTGCACTTTATCAATTATGAGTTTCCTGTCAACAAGATAAGCAAGCGCCCACCTTACTTTAACATCGCTGAACAGGACATTATTCATATTATAGCCTATATAAACGAATTGTGGTTCAAACGGATCGGCTTTTTTCATATTAAATTGTTCGGGGCTTGCAAGCTCCTTTACAAAATCGACAGGTTTGGTAACATACATCAGGTCAATTTCCTTATTCTTAGCTGCGACCGTAGCAGCGCTCTGATCCTGTATAACTCTTATTACAAGTTTTTCAGGATACGCAACGCCGTGCACTTCATTCTTATTCCAGTAGTTCGGGTTTCTTCTGAAGTAAACCCACTGGCCTGTCTCCCATTTCTCAAAAATATACGGACCCGAACCTATCAGGTTCTTAGGGTCGCGGTTCATTTCCTGGGCATTGAAAATATCCGCAAATTTCTTCATGGCGGGAATCTTCAGAGCATTCCCTACATCTTTGCAGTCTTCAAATGTATATTTATCGGTCAGGCCCTCGGGATCGTCAACTTCCTTTGACATAATCTGGAAATCGGAGAGTGAGTATACAGCTTTGAAATATGGCTTTGAGAGAGTGAATTTCACTTTGTATTCATCACCGCCAACCAGCTCAACATTCTTAAGCATATCAATTGCCTGCCTTGATTGAGCCGCATCTACCAAAGGATTCATCATGGCTTTAAAAGTAAAAATTACATCCTTACCTGTCAACGGCTTTCCGTTGGAAAAAGTTACAATCTTCTTCAGCTTATAGGTATATGTCAAGTGATCGGGAGTTTCCTCAGGCGGTGCTTCTGCTATCCATGGCACAAGGTCATATGACTCACGTGTGGCAGCCCACATTAACCGCTCGAAAACATGCAGTGAGAGTTCTCTGCCTGTTGCATCCTGAAGCGTGATCGGGTTCAGGCTTTGAGGATCGGCAAGCTCCCGCTGTATTATCCAGTCGCCGTAAACAGCACCTGCTGTATCAACGGCCGCGACTTTGGAGTAATCGTCCTTGCTGTCTTCACCTGTAACTTTATCTTTTTTTCCGCAATTTAATGTAAGTAATCCTGTGATAATTATGAGAAGGGCAAATGAGAGCAATACTTTAGCTTTTTTCATATTGAAAAAGAAATGTTTATTTATTCAAAGTCGTGTTCCAGGTATTCAACGGAACGTTCATAACCGATGTTCCCGTCTTTGAATTTAGATTTGGAGTTAATTGTTTGTTCAAGCTTTTCGCTGAGGGCTTTTGCAGCGTCATAGCCGTAATGCTTACACAGATAATTCAATGCAATGATCTCTGAAATTACTGTAATGTTCTTGCCCGGAAATATAGGAAGCCGTACAAATGGAAGCTCCACGCCAAGCAGGTCCATGTTTTCATTATCCATGCCGGTTCTTGTATATTCTTTTTTGGGGTTCCATTCCTCAAGGTTCACCAGCAGCTCGACCCTTTTCTGGAACCGTATTGCTCTGATGCCGAAAACACTCCGAACGTCAATAATACCAAGCCCTCGGATCTCCATAAAATGCTTCACAAGCTCGGTTCCGGTGCCCATTAGTATCCCGTCACCCTTGCGCGAGATCATAACAACATCATCTGCAACAAGGCGATGGCCGCGCTCCACAAGATCAAGCGCAATTTCGCTTTTTCCTATCCCGCTTCTGCCGTAAAATAACAGCCCTACTCCGTAGACATCTACAAAAGAAGCGTGAAGCGCAATTTGCGGAGAAAACTGGTCATCGAGGAAATCATTGATAAAATATGCAAAGCGCGTGGTTTCAAGCGGCGTCATAAAAACAGCAACGCCTTTCTTGTGAGCCATTTCCATGAATTCATCGCTTGGCTTATTGTTGAATGTTACGCATATAATCGGAATATCAAACGAGAAGAATTTCTT
>JANWKI010000034.1 GCA_025451455.1 Ignavibacteria bacterium | reverse complement strand
AGGATATTTCCAATGTATAACGGGTTTCTGACATAAGCAAAAGGCCCTTGAGTGACTAAACTGGAGCCCCCTACATTCCCTGTGGTTCTGGTTTCACTCCCTGCATATGATACACCCCAGAAACGGAGTGCTTCTCCTATTGCAACAAGGATCGCACCAATTACCATTGTAAAAACTGTCGGCCTGCAAAACAACAGCATTGGGATAATAAAGACAAGGGGAGTGTATGACCTGTACTTAAACAAAAATTTCCCTAACGTCATAAATTGATTTTCCTTTATAATTTTACCCGCGTAAAAATACTTCTCTTCTTTTTAATTTGGCAGCTTGCCTGTGCTTGAGAGTTTTGTTGGCCAAAAGATTTTGCAGTTTTTTAATAATATCACCAAAGGTCTGGTATTCAAAATAAGTGATATTGTTTTTCCAGCAATATGAGGCAAGTGACTTTTTAGCAAATACAATATCAGCATAATTCACAACACACGCATCGGAAAAGCCGTCACCAATAAATACTGAAATTTCATCATCACCGGTCGAATTCATCAGTATATTTCGCTTACTTGTACCGCATTTACTGCAATCTGAATCTGAGTAGGGGAACTCCAGCTTAAATGAACTTCTATCATCGGGATTTGGAAAAACTAATTTATTTGAAAAAAAAGGGATATCCAATCCATGTTTCTTCAGAATTCGATCTATATAATAGTCCATACCCTCACTAAGTATTGTCAATGGAATATGATTTGACAGGCAAAACTCTGTAAAATCAAGAAATTTCGGATCAAGCCTTTGTTTATCAATAATTTCATTAAACCTGGAAATATCAAAATTCCTTACAAGTTCACACTCTCTAAGAAAACACTCTCTTGCACCAATTTGCTGATTTTCGAATTGACTGATAACATCAGCCCAGGCTTCTTTATCAGGGATAAAGTACTCCCCAATTTCGATCCAGGTATCATAAAGAGTAATTGTTCCGTCAAAGTCACTGAATATTTTAAGTTTACTTCGGTTCAATTTCTTAAAATAATTTGAATTCATAGCTTATTCAAGGTATCAATAAATAAGACTTATACCCATAAAAAAAGGCAGCCGAAGCTGCCCTATGGGGGAGATTATGAAGTTTTGTAGCGATAAAACAAAAACTTTTTTTAAGTATCTATTTCACGAGTGTCATCTTCCTGATTTCTCTGAAATCACCTGCTGATAGTTCATAGAAATAAATACCTGAAGACAGATTCTGATTGGTATAAGTAACATTGTAAGAGCCGGCTGACAATTGCTCATTTACCAGAACTGCTGCTACTTTACCAAGCATATCATAAATTACGAGCTTAACGTTTGAGGTATTTGGAATTTCAAATTCAATTTTAGTGCTTGGGTTGAACGGATTCGGGTAATTCTGATGTAACATGAATTTTGCCGGCTGCTCAGTATTTGAATTTTCTCCTTCATTATCATCGAGCATCATTATTGTGGATATTACTGAGGAATTATTCGGTCCGTCAATAATAAGCTCACTGTAACCTGTAACATAAATTTCGTTTGACTCTTGTTTGGATACAGCAACATCTTTGGCAATATCATCGCTGTTTACAGCCATACTGTATCTGCTGAACCCAATAATATTACCGTTTTTATTTATTCTTACAGTTGCGTAATCATTGTTTTGGTTCGTTCCCCAGCTTGCACCGGTTACTACAACTTTGTGGCCATGCATTAAAGCAATAGCATTTGCCACGTCATCTCCATGGCCGGTTCCGTCATATTTTGTGACCCATTTCCTTGTTCCATCATTAGTTTTGTACTTAATTGTCATATAATCAAGCCCTAAGGAAGGTGTTGAAGTTTGTCCGGTTATATAAACATCATTTTCGTCTGTATCAACAACAATTCCCCAGCCTTTATCTGCTGTGACATTACCGTTTCCGGTGTATAATTCATCCCATTTCAAAATTCCGGATGCGCTGTATTTTAATACGACAGCATCAGTATTATTAGCATTTGAAGAAGTAGTAACATATCCTGTAATATAAACGTTATCTGTTTCATCAACAGCTATGCCAAAAGCCTTGTCTGTACTGTTTTCCTGACCGTTATATGTTCTGCTCCAGCCCAAACCACCTAACAAGCCGTATCTTAATGTAATTATATCAGTAGATCCGTTAGCGGTTGTTGTATAACCGGTAACATAAATTCTATTATAACTATCAACTACAATACCGAATCCTTCACTATTGGCACCAAGCTCACCATCTTCTGTTTTACTGAATATCAGAAGCCCGTTAGAGAAGTATTTTTGGACAAGTATATCCCTGAGTCCATCGCTTTTTGTGCAAAAACCCGTTACGCAAATAAAACCAAGTTTATCAATAGTGATTGAATTTCCCTGGTCTTCAAAATTACCTGATGTAGCTCCATAAGTTCTAACCCAGATCAAAGATCCGTTTGTGCTGTATTTTAAAAGTATCAGGTCTGTACTTCTTCCGGTAAGAGTTACCATACCTGTAACATAAATATTGCCTGCATCATCAGCTACTATCCCAAAAGCTTTATCTTCGGAATTTCCGCTTCCATTGTATGTTCTTGTCCAGAGTGTATCTCCGTTATTGTTATATTTGATTACGACAATATCATTACCTGTGTTTGGGCTGAGAATATAACCCGCAACATAGCATTTACCTGAATTATCAACATCAACGGCCAAACCTTTGGCATTCTGAATATTTATATCCCCTGAATAGCTGCCCGAGTAATTAGAAGTCCATTGTGAATATATCGTGCCTAAACTAAAGAACAAGATGACTATAAGTGCTTTTTTCATTATCGATTTATTGTTTTTCATTTTTCTGTTTTCTAATTTATTTTGCAGCGCATTGCATTTTGTCTCTAAACGCGTATTTCTGCTTTTCCTGTTTTTTTATTCAAATATTTGCCGAATAAACCATCGTTACCATTATTATTAGAAAGATGACCCAACATGATCGAATTTATCTTGTTTTCTTCTTCCAGATTAATCATTTTTCTCAGGTATTCGTAATGCATCTCCAGTGATTTCTTAGCTTCTTCCTTTTTCCCGATAGCACTGTAGCTGTCACTGAAGATCTTGCTTATCTTGCTGAGTTCTTTATATGAATTCCTTGATTTTGCAAGCTCTTCTGCATTTAAAAGGTACACAGAAGCAGTTTCCGAATCCTGGAATTTTACATATAATTTTGCAAGACCGGTATTGGTTCTTACTTCGTTTACTATATCATTAATTTGCTTTGAAACTCCAAGCCCGTCAATGAAATACTGTTTGCTTGATTTATAATCATTAAGCTCAAAATACAGCTCACCCAGCTCGCATAATGTATGTGATACTGAACTGGTATCGCTTATCTCTCTGTAATATTTTAAAGCCCTGTTATAATATTTTATTGCTTCAGGAAAACTGCGCATCTTCATGAATGCTTTTCCAAGATTACTGAAAACCTGGGATTCAGCCTGCCTGTTACCGAATTTTTTCATCATTATGAGCGCTTCGCTTAAATAGGTTATTGCATTGGAATAATCCTCCATATAAATGTAGGTTCTGCCAATGTTAGCCAGCGTAAAGCTTTCATCGATAATGTTCTTTTCGGATTGTGTCTTTTTTAAGGCTTCAACAAAATACTTCAGTGCTTCATTGTAGCTTCCTGTTTCGAGGTAAACTATGCCTAAATTGTTATAAAGTGCATAGTGTACGGGTAAATTCATGCTTCTGTATATGCTTAAGCTTTCCAGATAATTATTCAGGGAAGCTCTTATATCGCCAAACTGCTGATATGAAAGACCTCTATTTGTAAGGACAACAGCTTCAAAATCTATTTCACCAAGTGACTGCAGTACAAATACGCATTCATCATAATATTCAATAGCTTTCTGGAAGTTGCTGAGGTTGTAATATACATTTGCCAGTGCATTAAGAGTCCTTGATTCATTGTGTTTATCATCAAGGCTGCGGTTCAGCTTTAAAGCTTCTTCGTAGTAATCAACTGCAGCTTCAAAATTAGAAGACAAGCGGCAGGAAATACCGGCATTGAGATAAGCTTTGGCCAGCCCCTTAGAGTAACCCAGCAATTGTGCCTTACCTATTGCTTCTTTGCTGAGGGTTAGAGAAAGATCATTATTGCTCTTCCTGGCCTCTTCTGCTTTTATGTTAAGCAGGTCGACTTCTTTTAAGTCTGTCTGGTTATAGTTTATTTTGTTAATTTTTTCCATATTCTTTATTGTTATCTAAAATTTCTAATGGTTTTGGATTAGTTATTTAATTAAGGTCATCTTCTTGATATCTCTATAACTTCCTGCTGTTAATTCATAGAAATATATTCCGGAAGATAAGTTTAGATTGGAATATGAAATATTATGAGACCCTGCATTTAAATACTGGTTGATAAGAACATCTGTTTGTCTCCCAAGCATATCGTAGATAACAAGCTTTACATTTGCTCCCTGAGGAATTTCAAATGCGATAGTTGTGCTGGGATTAAAAGGATTCGGGTAATTCTGATGAAGTGAAAACTTATTCGGGCTATTTTTGATGGTTGTAAGTTCACTGCTCTGGCCCCAATTAAGCTTCATGGTTGAAACATAAGAAGGTGCTACCGGCATGTCGATAATCAATTGGCTGAAACCGGTTATATAGACTGAATTATCAGGGGCTATTGCCAGATCTTTTGAAACGTCACTGCTGATACCGCTCATGCTGTACCTGCTGACCTGTGTCTGTGAACCGTTTGCAGTTGAATAGCGTACAGTAGCATAGTCATAATTATTATCAACACCCCAGCTTTTGCCTGTTACTATAACACTTTTTGTACTGTCAGCATTTAAAATTATGCCGATAGCGGAAGCAATATCATTGCCGCTTCCTGTGCCGTTATAAAATTCGTCCCAGATTTCATTACCATTATTATCGTATTTGATTGTCAAATAGTTCACGTTGTTATTTTCTACTGTCGTTTCTCCGGTTATATAAACAGATCCGTCTGTATCAACAATAATTCCCCAGGCTTTATCACTTTCGTTTTCGCCGCCATTGTAAATCTTTGACCAAAGAATGGTTCCGGTTGAACTTATTTTGGCAGTGTAGCAATCTTCCTGGTTTACAGCGTCGGTTACATACCCTGTAATGTAGGAATTTTCATATGAGTCAACTACTATGCCCCATGCTTTATCTTCTTCATTGCCTCCGCCATTGTGCGGGATTGCCCATTGCTGTGTACCTTCGCTGTTATATTTTATTGTGATCAAATCAGTTCCTGTTTCTGTGGTAATATATCCGCCTACAAAAACATTGCCTGAAGCGCTTACTGCTATGCATAATCCGCTTCCGTTTAAACCGTTTTCGTTAACAGTTCCATCTTCAAATTTTGTCCATAAAGCAACACCGGTTGTATCATATTTCTGAGTTACGATTTCAGTGTGATCACTTTTGGTTGAGAGACCGGTAACATAAATATTACCGTCGGCATCAACAACAATACCAAGTCCTCTATCTTCTTTATAACCTTCATCATCTGAAGAATACTCTTTATGCCAGAGAAGAATACCGTCGTTACTATATTTCAATAATGTCAAGTCGTAAGATTTCAGAGTACTTTTAGTTGTACCAACCACATAAATATTACCATATGTATCGGTGCAAATACCTGTACCTTCGTCATCAACTGATGCTGTACCGTTGAAGTTCTCAGCCCAGATTATTTCTCCAATGGAATTGTATTTTATAGTTACTATATCATTTCCGTTGGTACCTTCATAAGAATAACCGGTAACGTAACTGTTTCCGGAATTATCTACTGTAATAGCATTGCCCTTTGCACTGGCAAAGTTGACATCACCTACTGCACCATTGAAGTTTGTGACCCATTGTGAGTAAGATGTACTAAAGCATATCAAAAACAGGATTGGAAGTATAAGCTTTTTCATTTGATTGGATTTTATATTGT
>JANWKI010000033.1 GCA_025451455.1 Ignavibacteria bacterium | reverse complement strand
CGCCACCGTACCGGGATGCCGCTTGGTTTCGGGGCAATGCTTGTAGTTTACCCGCTTATTATAACCGAAAATATCTCAGCAGATCTTGCAGAAAACCTGAAATCCTATTGCCCTAAGCATTTTGCGGCAGCGGAGTATCCGTCATCAGTTGATCTTTCAACAGGGTATGTTTACTACTACCCAAATACTCCGGTATGGGGCTATGCATATTACGCAACATACAGGCGCGAAGTATACCAGTTCTTTTCACCGAAGTCATGGGAAGAAGCTGCGAAAAGTCAAACGTGAAAAGTCAAACGTCAAAATTCAAACGTGAAACGTGAAAAGTGAAACGTAAAAAGTCAAAAGGCAAAAATGAAATGGAAAAAAAGCGAAATAATGAATATATTAATCTTAAATCTTGAATCTTCAATCTTAAATCTTTAATCATGAAGGGAAAACAAAATGCTGATTGAAACTATCCGCAAGGATATGCAGAATGCAAAAAGAGCAAAAGAAACTCTTAAAGCAAACCTGCTATCAACTCTTTACGCCGAAATATTCACTCTCTCAAAAAGCGGCAAGGAACTGACCGAAGAGGATGAAATAAGGATAATCCGTAAATTCATCAAGAATTCCGATGAAACACTTGCATTTGATATTACTGCCGAAGCAAAAGAAAAGCTTTTGGAAGAAAAGAAAATACTCGAAAGTTACCTGCCGAGCCAATTAAGCATGGATGAAATCGAAAAAATTGTTGCAGAAATGATCTCTGAAGGCAAGACAATAAAAGAAATAATGCCCTTTTTCAAAGAGAACTATTCAGGCAGATATGACGGCAGGACAGTAAGTGAGGCCATAAAGGCAAAGAACACTTGAAATAATGTTTGATTTTTTATTGCTCATTGTTCATTATTAACTGATAATTGTAAAAAGTATCATACTATGAGACTCTTCTCTAAACACTTTATTGCTATATTGCTGCTGTTAACAGGTTTTTCAGTCTTCACTCAAGAGCATGAAGATCTGTGTCAACAGGGTGATAATTATCTGAAAGAAAGTAAGTATGAGGATGCCATTAACAGCTATTCAGAATATATCAAATTCTCACCGGATAGCCTGAAAGGTTATATTGCACGGGGTTACGCGCTGTTTTTTTTGAAGAGGGTTGATGAAGCCATAAATGATTTTGACAAAGCTATAAAACTTGACTCTATGAATTACAAAGGATATGCAGGTAAGGGAGCTGCTTATGTATTTCTGCAAAATTCCGAAGAAGCATATAAAAATTATGCAAAGGCAATAGAGCTGAACCCAAATGATGTTGTTTCGATGGGCTCTCTTTCTGTAATATTATACGCTGACGGAAAAACCAAAGAAGCATTTGACATGCTTAACAGAGCAATTGAAACCGACCCTGGTAATGCGGATAGCTACAGGGGACGCTCAGCAATGTATTTTCATACTGGTGATACTGTTAAAGCGTTTGCTGATATTAACATGGCAATTGAACTGGCTCCCGCAAGAGTGGAATTTTACAATTTACGGGGAGCGTTATACAGGGAATGTGAAAAATATGATGAGGCAATTGCAGATTTTAACAGGGCACTTGAGCTGGATCCAAAAAACGCAGAAGCATATTGCAGAAGGGGAGTAGCAAACCTGTATAAAGGTAATTATGACGATGCAATAAATGATATGGAAACGGGTATCAGCTTAGAGCCTTCAATGGAGCCGCTGATAAATAAATACCTTCAGGAAGCAAAAGAAAAGAAAACGAAATGAGAGTTGGAATATGGAAATAGTATATTTAACAATCGGGATATTGATAGGGGTCATAATTGGATACTTTGCAGTAAAAAGCAAGTTATCCGGCCTTTCCTCAAAGATAGAAGAAAAGGATAAGGCAATTTTTGATAAAGACAGGGCTTTAGATGGTTCCAAAAACGAAACTGCTGCCGAAAGAGCCCGGGTGCTGGAACTGAGCAATGAACTTGCAGTATCGAAAGCAAATTACAATAATCTTGAAGAAGATCTGCGTACACAGAGGACGGAACTTACAGATCTTCAGAAAACATTTTCTTCGGAATTTGAAAATTTAGCAGGAAAAATTCTTGAAGATAAAAGCAGAAGATTTACTTTGCAAAATAAGGAAAACCTTGATGTATTATTAAATCCGCTGAAAGAAAAAATATCTGATTTTGAAAAAAAGGTCAATGATGTATATGTGAATGAGACAAAAGAACGGGCTGCACTATCCGAACAACTAAAGAATCTGCATGAGCTCAACAGGCAAATGAGCGAAGAAGCAAATAACCTTACCCGTGCATTGAAAGGTGATACTAAAACACAAGGCTCATGGGGTGAGTTTATTCTTGAGAGCGTACTGGAAAAATCCGGTTTGGTAAAGGGCAGGGAATTTCTTATACAGGAAACCAGAAAAGGGGAGGATGGTTCAAACCTCAGGCCGGATGTTATTATAAATATGCCCGATGAAAAAAGCATGATAATTGATTCAAAAGTATCGCTTACCGCATATGAGACTTACTACTCAAGCGAAAATAATGAAGAAAGGAAACTGGCGCTTGGCGAACATATTAATTCGATAAGAAGGCATTTAAAGGGACTCAGTCCTAAGGAATATCAGAATATATATGGATTGCAGAGCCTTGATTTTGTTCTGATGTTCATACCAATCGAACCTGCATTTGCGCTTGCTGTGCAAAACGATCAGTCTCTTTTTTATGAAGCATTTGAGAAGAATATTGTCATAGTAAGTCCTACAACCCTTCTTGCGACACTAAGAACGATCTCGAGCATTTGGAAACAGGAAAAGCAAAACAGGAATGCTCTGGAGATCGCCAAAAAGGGCGGGGAACTTTATGATAAGTTATCGGCATTTGTGGAAGATTTGATAAAGGTCGGCTCAAGGATGGATGATGCTAAGAAAAGTTATGAAGAAGCTATGAAAAAACTTGCAGACGGAAGGGGAAATATCATATTACGTGCTGAAAACCTGAAATTAATGGGCGCTAATGCAACAAAATCAATTGACCCAAGAATTATTGAACGCTCTTTAGAAAATGATGATGATGAAATCGACAACGAATTAAAACTTTTTCAGTAAACACAAAGAGACCCTGCTGTCAAAAATTCTCTTAGATACAGCTAATGAACTAAAAATTGCTTATATCCCTTCCAAACACGAATGTTTTGAACCAGTCGAAGAGTACCAGAATTTTATTCTTTAAGCTTACAAGCTTTGTGATATATACACTTCTCCAGAAGAGCCATGTTACGAAACCGCTGCCTTTATATTGATTTGTATTTGCAAGTGCCTTATGGCTTCCGATATAAGCAAGCATACCTAGATCTCTATATTTAAAAGGTTTTACTTCTTTGCCTTTGGCAATTTTATTCAGAGATTTGCCGAGATACTTTCCCTGTCTTTGGGCAGTCTGTGCCGTTACCGGGTATGGTTCATCAGTAATCTCTGCGCAATCACCAATTGTATAAATATTTTCTTCACCGGTTACTCTCAGGTAATGGTCAACTATTATTTTCAGCTTTGCATTTTTAGGAAGATCGCTTTTTCTGACAAGCTCAGTCGCCGTATTGCCGGCTGCCCAGACCAGCAGTCCGTATTCAAAATGCGAACCGTCGTTAACAAATATTTCGTTTTTGGTTACTTTTGTTATATTTGAATTAGTTTTGACATCAATATCCTGCCTTTTGAAAATCTTTAAAGTGTATGTGCTCAGTTTTTCATCAAAAGAATTCAATAGCTTGTTTCCGGCTTCTATCAATATGATCTCAATATAATGTTCAAGACCAGGGTATTTTCTTTTAACATCTTCCACGATGAAATCATGCAGTTCGGCTGCGAATTCAACCCCTGTTGGTCCGCCGCCGCAAACTATAAAGCGCAGAAAGCTCTTCTTTTCCGCTTCCGAAATTCCGGGCAGCGAAGCATTTTCGAAACAGTCAATTACCTTAACCCTTATCTTCCTGGCATCTGCTACTTCTCTGAGGAAGTATGCATATTCATTTACTCCGTCAATGTTATAATTGTTAGTGATCTCACCCACTGAAATTATAAGGGTATCATACTCAAGAGAAAAATCTTTTTTAGTATCGGCATCAGTGCAATTTATCTTCCCGGCAGTCTTATCGATCGAGGTGCAGTAAGCCTGTATGTATTGCGCATACTTAACGTTCCTTATAGGTTCAATTATACTTCTGAATTCGATCGTGCCAACAGTTGTGCTTGGCAGCAGGCATGTAAAGAGGAAATGATTCCTCGGGCTCACGATCTTAATATCATACAGGTCCGCGTCCAGTTCTTTCAAACAGCTGAATGCTCCGAACCCGGTCCCTAAAATAATTATTCTTTTCTTCATATAATGATAGTTTATCCAATGCTGAATTACGCGAAATACTTAAAATCATTAAAACAGCGTTAAGACATCAGCAAAAATAATCATTATAAAATTTATATTTAAATGATAAATTAAAACTTATATATTGCATTAAATTCATTAAAATCCAATGAAATCTTACAGAAAAGAATTATGGTTCAATACTAAGAGAAGAAGGGAATTTATCAATATTACGCCCGTTATTGAGGATTGCCTTACGGATAGCGGCATAAAAGAAGGTATACTGTTATGTAATGCAATGCATATTACTGCAAGTGTTTTTATCAATGATGATGAACGGGGACTGCATCATGACTTTGAAAAATGGATGGAAGGAATTGCACCCGAAAAGCCATATGATAATTACAGGCACAATGATACAGGCGAAGATAATGCAGACGCACATTTGAAAAGGACTATCATGGGGAGGGAAGTTGTTGCCGCCGTGACAGGCGGGAAGCTTGATTTCGGGCCGTGGGAACAGATATTTTACGGAGAATTTGACGGTAAAAGAAGAAAAAGAGTTCTGGTTAAGATAATCGGGGAGTGAAAGCCCTAACTTCGCGCCTTGTAGATAGCTTCTTCGAATGTAATTCTGAACTCAAGGCCTTTGCCTTTTTCATTAATTATTTGCAGATGCCCGTTCATCTGTTTGCTCAGGAGTGTAACGAGCTGAATGCCGAGTGTATCAGACTTTCCAATATCCTTGTTTTGCGGAGCGCCAATACCAGTATCCCTGACTGTAAGAATAAATTTTCTGTTATCCAGTTTACTCAATGAAATAAATATCTCCCCGCTTCTGTTATCAGGGAACGCGTATTTTACCGAATTGGATACTAGTTCATTTATTACAAGTCCGCACGGAATAGCCGTATCGATGTTCAGAAGAATATTCATGATATCAATGTTGATCTTTATATTTTTCATGCGGAAACCGTAAGATGTAGCGAAGTTCTCAGCAAGGCTTCTCACATATTCACTAAAATCAATATGGTCATAGTCCTTGGTGTTGTACAGCTTCGTATGTACAATTGCCATCGATTGTATACGGCTGCCGGTTTCTTTCATCATTTCGAGCATTTTTTCATCTTTTATGTAATGAGACTGGAGCTTAATAAGGCTGGACATCACCTGCAGATTATTCTTAACCCTGTGATGCACTTCCTGAAGCAGTACTTCTTTTTCCCTCAGCGATTTAGTGACGCGGGAGTACAAGTAAGCATTTTCAAGGGCAATTGCAGCCTGAGATGCAACCGTTGCAAGCAGCTCAAGCTGGTTATCGGTAAATGAATTTTCATTTTCATAATCCTGCAGTGCGATAACGCCAAGCACTTTTTCTCCGGCAATCAGGGGTGAAGAGATCATTGATAGCGCTTCGATCTGGTCTGTCAGCATTCCTTTTGATTCCAGAAATCCTTTTGCGTTATTATTGATAAGAAGCGGCTTGCCGGTTGAGATAATGTATTCAACAAACCTGTTGGATAATTGCCTGCCGGGCAGCTCTGACCTTACACCTTCTCTTAAGTAAAACGGAAATGATATGAATTCTTTTTCTTCATCAAAAATTGAAACGTAAATGCTGTTTGAATTGAATAATTCTCCAAGCATATTTCCTATGCTTTCAATTATTTCAGCGGTCTCAGCAAGCTTGCTTAAGGATTTCCCAAAGTGGTAAAGTGCAGAAAGCTCCTTGTTTTTCTTTACAGTTTCTTCCTCAAAGAGTTTTTTTTCGGTAATATCTGTTATGAAGCCTTCGGTTGCAATAAGTTCACCATCATCTGAAAAAACACCGCGCCCCTGCTCCCATACCCACTTTATCTTGCCGCCGGCAGTGCTTATCCTGTAATTGATCTGGTAAGGTTTTTTATCTTCAAGGGCTTTCTCTACAACTTTCCTGGCAAGCTGTTTTTGAGATTCGTTTACCATAGTTGAATAATACAGTACTTTATTGCGGACAAGCTCATTAGCCCTGTAGCCGGTCAGATCGTATACACCCTCACTAATATATTGAATTGTCCAGGCATCACCTTCCTTTGATACCCTGTAAACATAACCCGGGAGGTTGCTGATGAGCGTTGATAAAAACCTCTGGCTTTCATTAAAATCTTTCTCATTTTTCTTTCTAAAGTCTATTTCAAGTGAAGTCGATACAAGCGAGGATATCGCAGTTGTAAATTCTATCTCCTCGGACTTCCACAGCCTGTAATGATCAAGCTCTTCATGGCAAATGATCCCAATGATCTTCCCCCCGAACACTATAGGGACATCCATCATTGAATAAATGCCGCGCGGTTTAAGATACACATCTGAAAGTTCTTTTGTCTGCGGGTCGTTAACTGCGTCATTTGCGGCAACATAGGGTTGGGATTCAATTGCCCGGAAATAAGATGGACTGTCTTTTAAAAAGATCGGATTATCATTTATATAACGTCCGTACGTTTTAAGATAAAGATAATCGCAATAGATTGAAGTCGTGTCTTCACTATAAAACCAGATGGAAACCCTTTCTATATTCAAAGCATTTGCAATTACATCCAGCACTTTTTTCAAAAAGTCGTGAAGCCCGGTTTTATCTAACTGCCTTAATTCAAGTAATACGGAATGGTAGTCCCCGGATTCTGCATCCACCTTTTCAAAAGGGGATGTATTTTCAGTTTTATTCTGATTTTTAGGATCCATTAATTTAACTGAATTGGCTTACTATTAAATTCAAATCATGACTCCTCTGTTAGTTATTCCTATCGATACAATTATTGGTCCTTCCAGTTGAGATACCAATTTTGCAAAAAAAAAGAAGAGTGTTATATCAAAATAACACTCTTCTTTATAAAAGTAAACTGTATTTCCGGTGATTTTATTTTGTTAAAATCATCTTTTTTGTTTCAATGAAATTTCCTGAAACAAGTTTATAGAAATAAACACCGCTGCTTACGCCGGATGCATTCCATCTGACAATATATGAACCTGTACTTCTGTACTCATTGACAAGCGATGTAACTTCTTTGCCTGTCATGTCATATATTTTCAGGCTTACATTATTGCTTTGCGGAATTGAAAACTCAATAGTTGTGCTCGGGTTAAACGGGTTGGGATAATTTTGACCAAGCGTATATGTCTTGGGTGTTATCAGGTCTTCTAAGTTAACATTCTGGTTTTGTGGAGTGTCTTCTTCAACAATCAGGTCAATAACTCCGTCAGCGCTGTAATTCAAAGAAGTATAAACATCTGCAGTTATAACACTGGAGACCCTTAGAATAAATAATCTGGCTTTAAAAAGAACCATGTTTACCAAAGAGACAAACTCGTTACCTTGGTTAAGAAAATCCTGAGCACGTTCAAGCCTGTG
>JANWKI010000032.1 GCA_025451455.1 Ignavibacteria bacterium | reverse complement strand
TGAATTTACCGAAATATTATTAAATGTACATTTCAGAAATTCATTACTGAAAAAGATCGTAACGCTGGCGTTTTCCATAGCAGTCTTACCGCTTTCCTCTGCCGGCTCATTTTCATTTTGCCTGACCCCTCCCTTGAAAAGCTTCGAGATCAACTGGCATGTTTTTATGGGAACAAGCATACTTGCTTTTTCTTTATCATATGCAAAATTGCTTCTGATGATCTTAACGAGCCTGTGTCCGTCAGTTGCAACAACTTTAAATTCACCCTTTTTCACTTCAAAATAAACGCCATTCATACTTCTTCTTAATTCATCATTACTGGCTGCATGTATGGCTTTAGAAAGGTATCCTGTTAAAAGTGAGCTGTCAATATCTATTGAGCGGGATTCCTCAACTTCAGGCGGCATAGGGAAATCATTAGGGTCCTCTCCGGTAATAGTCCACTTTCCGCCTTTGGTTTTAATTATGAGTTTAAAATTACTCTGCAGATCGAAACTCAGGTCCTTGCCCGGCAGATTTTGAAGCAGAGTCTCCAGTTTTTTCGCAGGTATAGCAACCTGTCCATTGCTTTTACCTTCAACATTCATTTTAACCTCGATGTATACTTCAAGGTCAGAACCGATTATAGTCAGCTCCTTACCTTCCAGATTAAAGAACAGGTTCCCCAAAATAGGTAATGTAGAGCGTGTTGGAGTAACCGAAATTACTTTGCTTATTGCGCTGATAAGGTCATTACTTCTGACAGTGAACTTCATTAAACCTCCTAAAAATTGCTTTATTTAACAAATTTACTGATTTTTATTAAGTAATTCAATTGACAAATTTAAGAGTATGTCTCTTTCCTGTGTAATATTTGTATATATTTTCAGCTGTTTGAATGGACATTCTAATTTTGCTTTCAGCGGTTTTACCAGCTAAATGCGGGGTTAAGATTACATTGTTTAGCTTGGTGAATTCGCTGGCAAAACCCGGCTCTTTGAGAAAAACATCAATCCCGGCATAACGGATTTTACCTCTCTTTAGGGCGCTGATCAGGGCTTTTTCGTTAACGGTTCCGCCCCTGGAGCAATTGATCAGCATTGAATTTCCTGAAAGTAATTTAATATTATTCCCATTTATCAGGTTTACGGTTGTATTATCAAGAGGTACGTGCAGAGTGACAACATCAGATTTTCTGAGAAGAGAATTCAGGGATACGAATTTTATCCATTTATATGCGGCACGGACTTTCGGGTCAATATCATTGCCGATGATATTCATTCCGAATGCTTTAGCAAACTTTGCAGTATATGACCCAACTCTTCCAACGCCAATAACTCCCAGTGTTTTACCGCTCAGTTCAAAATTCGAGATACCGCTGTTATCAAACAGTCCTTTGTTCATCATATTATTTGCAGGGAACAGGTTTTTTGCCAATGCCAGTATTAATGACATTGTGAACTCAGCAGCTGAAATCATATTGCCTCCTGGAACATTCAGGACTTTAATATTGAGTTTACTGCAGGCTAAGACATCAATATTATCAAAACCGGAAGAAACTGTACAAATTAGCCGGATATTTGTCTTATTTTTTATCTCTGAAATCCGGTCAGCACCAAGTTTTCTTGTAGATCTGATTATTAATGCAGATGTCTTATTTGCTGAGTGAGTTTTTGATGCAATAAGTTTAAGCAAGTCCCGTGTAGTCAGGCCATTTAAGTAAAGGGTATTATATTCCCTTTTCAGCAAATCAATTCCTTTTTGATGAAACTCATCTGCTATAAAAATAAATTCACATTTTTCAGACTTCAATTTCAATTTAGAAGTTTCCGGAGTTCAAGATTTAATAGTGAACTAAGCTCAATAAAATCACTCAATTCTAAATCACCCATGTGAGAGAATCTCGCAATCTTATCCTTCATTTCTGCCTGACCGTTGGCAATATGAACACCATAATTATCTTTCATTATTCTTATAAGTTTTCCTGAGGGTATTTCATTTGGCAGAGTTAAAGCTGTTAAAGAGTCGCTTGGGTGTTTGGAAAATATTCCAAAACCATTCTTTATTGATTCCGTTCTGAAATAACCTGCCATTTCCTTTGTACGCTGCCACTTGTTTACAAGTCCCTCAGATAACAAAATGTCACAGGCTTTATCCAATCCATAAAACAAACCAACAGCCGGTGTCCATGTTGTAAGGTAATCATCGGCTGATTTCAATTCTTTTCTAAGATCAAAGTAGAACCGGCTCATTTCATTTTTCATCATTTTATCCTTTGCTCTCTGGCTGTACGCAATAATTGCAAGTCCGGGCTGAGTCATTAATCCCTTTTGAGACGCCGAAACAGCAACATCTATATCCCATTCATCCATTTTGAATTCAATAGCGCCTACTGATGTAACAGCATCAACAATTATCATTGCATTCGAGTGCTCCCTGATGTACCCGGCAATCGTTTTTATATCCGTTAAAGTTGCAGTTGAGGTCTCAGTATGCGTAAGTAAAACATCGTCAATAGCTGAAAGGTCTGTTTGTTCAAGTTCCATTATTGATATTGACTGGCCATAAGGTACGTAAATTTCTTTTGGGCTGAATCCATATGCTTTGCATATTGAACCCCATCTTGCGCCAAACCTCCCCTGATTGATATATAAAACATTATCGCCAGGATTACAAAAATTAATTATTGAAGCTTCAAGTGCCCCTGTGCCTGAGGTTGTGAGGACATGCAGATACTGTTCAGTTAAAAAAACAGGTTTTAATTTAGTAATAAGTTGTTTATGGAACTCTCTGAATTCAGAGCTTCTGTGATAGGTATCAAACGATATTGTCGCTTTTAATACATCAGGATGAACCTGTGTTGGTCCAGGAGTGAATATCTTTTTTTTAAGCAAAGATATTAAGAATTAAATTTATGTTTTCAGGCTTTCCGTGATCAGTTTCATGACCGTATCTTTACCCTCTCCAGAAATTGCAGAAAAAGGGATATAATCCTTGCAAAGATCATCGTTGCTTACTATCTTACTTGTCCTGTAGACCTGTCTTTCCATCTTGTTGGAAGAGATCTTATCTGATTTAGTAAGAACTATAGCGTAGTTAATTTCGTAGTATTCAAGCCAGTTAACCATAAGCTGGTCCAGGTAAGTAGGGTCATGCCTTGAATCCATCAGCTCAAAGACCAGTTTGATGTTTTTGCGAGAGCTGATATATTCTTCAACAAGCTTTCTCCATCCGGTTTTTATCTGTTCAGGAACTTTTGCATAACCATACCCCGGAAGATCTACAAAATAGAATTCTTCATTGATCAAGTAATAGTTAAGCATCCGTGTCCTGCCGGGCACAGAACTTGTCTTTGCAAGTTTTGCTTTATTGCAAATCTTATTAATTAATGATGATTTACCTACGTTAGAGCGGCCAATGAATACTACTTCAGGTAAATGAGCAGTCGGTAATTGGTTAAGATCTGAAACACTATTTACGAATTCAGCTGTTACTATTTTCATGAATCTGATAAGTTTTTAGTTACCTAATTTAAGGTTATCTACTCAGCTGCTTCTTTTTTCTTTCTGCCTTTTGCAGATTTCTTAGTTTCCGATGCAGTTTTTTTAGATTCTTTTGATGCAGTTGATGATTTCTTAGTTTTCTTTGCTTTAGTCTTACTTTTATCCACTGATTCTTTATCACCAGCCGGAGTTTCAGTTTTTAGCTGTTCAATATTATAATCAACAAGCTCTATCAGTGCCAGTTCTGCTCCGTCGCCCAATCTTCTTCCCATTTTCAATACCCTGGTATAACCACCATTCCTTGAAGCTACCTTGGGTCCGATTTCATCAAATAAAGTCTTAAGAGCACCCTTATCCTGCAAATATTTATTAATCTCTCTTCTTAAATGCACTCCAAATTCCGGTTTACCGTCTTTGGAAAGAAAAGCCCTTTTTGATTTGTTTATCATAGGCTCAATATAAGTCCTTAATTCTTTAGCCTTTGCCAAAGTAGTCCTTATTTTCTTATTCTTAATCAGAGATACAGAAAGATTTGACATTAATGCCTTTCTGTGCGAAGCAGTCCTTGTTAGTTTTCTTCCTTTATTTCTGTGGATCATTTCAACTGAGCTTTAAATTTTAATTTTCTTCTTTAATATACTTATCTACATCCATTCCGAAGGAAAGACCGTTTTCCTGGAGTATTTCACCAAGTTCTGCAAGTGATTTTCTTCCAAAATTCCTGAACTGTAGCATTTCTACTTCCTGGTGCCTCACAAGGTCACCGAGAGTCTTTATATTCGCAGATCTAAGGCAGTTCTGAGCGCGGACAGAAAGCTTTAGCTCATCAACATTTGTCAGGAGCATCTTGCGGATTCTCGCAAACTCAGTTTCTTCATCTTTAACCGGGGCTTTCTTTTCTTCAGTTACTTTCCCGAAATTCTGGAACATTGCAATATGCTCATTAAGGATTCCCGCTGCCTGGGTTAAGGCATCAGCCGGATTAATTGTTCCGTCTGTAGTAACTTCAAGAACAAGCTTTTCATAATCAGTTTTTTGACCAACCCTTGTATAGAGTACTTCGTACTTTACATTTTTTATCGGAGTAAATATAGAATCAATTGGCAGCATTAAAAGATCCTGTTCAGGATCTTTATTCTCTTCGGAAGGAACATATCCGATTCCGGAACCGATCTTCAGAGCAATACTGACATCTGCATTTTTATTCAATGTGGCAATATGATGATTCGGATTCAGTACTTCAAAATCCTCCGTTGCTTCCTGAATATGTCTTGCAATAAACTGGATAGGACCTTTAAGCCTCAGGTCTACTTTATTTGCACCTTTGATATTCTGCTTAAACCTGACTTCCTTCAAGTTAAGCACTATCTCAGAGACATCTTCAACAACATCTTTGATGGTTGTAAATTCGTGCGGAACGTTATTTACTTTGATACCTGTAATTGCCGTACCTGGAAGTGATGAAATGAGAACTCTTCTAAGTGCATTTCCAAGCGTTATTCCATAACCCTTTTCAAGAGGTTGAATGGTAAACTTACCAAAATACCTTGTGTGAGTTTCTTTCTCTAATTCTAATTTTTCTGGGAACTGTATATATTGATTTATCATTTTTATTTGCTATTTTGAATATAATTCAACTATTAATTGCTCATTGGCGTTAAACGGTATATCAATTCTTTCGGGAATGGAAAGTAAAGTCCCTTTCAATGCCGATTTATCTATCTGAAGCCAGCCCGGCAGCATATCATCTTTGACCCTTTTCATCGATTCATGAAATACCTTAACCTGTTTGCTCTTATCTTTAACCTGTATAGTATCTCCAGCTCTCAAAAGAAATGAAGGAATATTCACAGTCTGACCGTTTATTCTGAAATGCTTATGAAGAATAAGCTGTCTTGCTGACTTTCTTGAAGGAGCAAGTCCGGAACGATAAATAATATTATCCAGCCTTCTTTCAAGAAGTTTCACCAGGTTTTCTCCTGTTCTTCCTTTTTGTTTTGAAGCCAGTTCAAAATAATTTCTGAATTGAGTTTCAAGAACTCCATAAGTTCTTTTCACTTTCTGTTTTTCTCTGAGCTGAATAGAATAATCGGAAACTTTTGTCCTTCTGGAAAGTCCATGCTGTCCAGGAGGATAGTTCTTTCTTTCCACCGGGCATTTTTCAGTAAAACATTTAGTCCCTTTCAGGAATAATTTTTGTTTTTCTCTTCTGCAAAGTTTGCAGCTTGGTCCTGTGTATCTTGCCATTTATAAATTATGATTTATTATTTTCTTATACTCTTCTTCTTTTAGGCGGCCTGCACCCGTTGTGCGGGATAGGGGTAATATCTTTAATACTGAGAATTTCAAGTCCTGAAGTCTGAAGTGACCTAATGGCAGCTTCCCGTCCGGAGCCCGGGCCTTTGACAAAAACATCAATTTTCCTCAGTCCGGCATCAAGTGCAGTTTTGGCAGCGCTTTCAGCCGCAACCTGCGCGGCAAATGGTGTATTTTTCTTGGAGCCCTTGAATCCCATTTTTCCGGAAGATGCCCATGAAATCGTGTTACCCTGCACATCTGTTAATGTCACAATTACATTGTTGAATGTTGCCTTAACGTGTGCAACACCGGTAGATTCTACCTGCGCCTTTTTCTTAGTCTTTTTTACCTGTTGTGTCATATATTAATTGATCTTTTGAATGTTACTTCTTGGTAGCAGCTTTCTTCTTGCCTGCAACGGTTTTTCTCTTGCCTTTTCTTGTTCTTGCATTAGTTTTGGTTCTTTGTCCTCTTACCGGCAGACCTCTTCTATGTCTTTTGCCCCTGTTAGAACCAATATCCATAAGCCTTTTAATATTAGCCTGTACTTCAGATTTAAGAGCACCTTCAACCTTTATTTCGGAGGTAATAATATTACGAATCTGGTTTACTTCATCATCGGTCAACTCACCAACTTTTTTATCCTGGCTTATTCCGGTTCTTTCCAGTATCTTTTCCGATGTTGTCCTTCCGATTCCGAAGATCGAAGTTAAACCAATTACTACCCTCTTGTTTTTTGGAAGATCAATTCCAGCTATTCTTGCCAAATGTAATTACTCCTGATAATTTAAATTTTATCCCTGTCTTTGTTTATGCTTTGGGTTTTTGCAAATAACTCTGATAACACCTTTTCTCTTGATTATCTTGCAATGTTCGCACATTTTCTTTACGGAACTTCTGACTTTCATTGTTGTTACCTCTTAAGCTTTGTTTATTATTTATACCTGTATGTGATCCGGCCCCTAGTTAAATCATAAGGAGATAATTCCACTGAAACTTTATCACCTTCGAGAATTTTAATAAAATTCATTCTCATCTTACCTGAGATATGAGCAATTATCTCATGCCCGTTTTCAAGCTTAACTTTAAATGCAGCATTGGGCAAAGTATCTGTAATAATTCCGTCAACTTTAATAGTGCCCTGTTTAGCCATTTAAACTAATTAACTCTCCATTGTTAAAATTTCAGGTTTTCCTTTTTTTATCAGAACTGAATGCTCAAAATGAGCACTTGGTTCGCCGTCTGCTGTAACATATGTCCACTTATCGCTTAATATCTTTACCTTATATGTGCCGTAATTAACCATAGGTTCAATTGCTACTGTCATTCCTTCACTGAACTTATTCCTGTAGCCATTATTATAGTAGTTCGGAATCGGCGGTTCTTCATGTAGATCTTTTCCGATCCCGTGTCCAACCAAATCTCTTACTACTGAAAAACCGGCTGCCTCAACATGCTGCTGAATGGCTAAAGAAACATCATTTATGAAATTTCCATCTCTCGCATTTTCAAGCCCCAGGTAAAGGCTCTCCTGAGTTACTTTCATTAATTTTTTCTTTGACGGTGTGACTTCACCTATTGCATAAGTCTTGGCACCATCCCCATAATAACCGTTTTTCTTCGAACCAACATCAATACTGACTATATCACCTTCAATCAGTTTTCTGCTGCCCGGGATTCCGTGCACAACCTGTTCGTTAATTGAAATACATGAACTTGCCGGGAATATATTCTTATGAACTTTGTACCCCTTAAAAGCAGGCACAGCATCTTTAGATAAAATATAATCTTCGATTATTTCATCAATTTCCAGTGTTGTGATACCGGGATTTAGGAATTTTTCTATATACGAAAGAACACCTGCAACAATTGAACAACTTTCTCTGATAGCAACTATTTCGCTAGCAGTCTTTATCAAGTTACATCTAACCTCTTCTGCCTTTTATTTTACCGCTTTTCATGAACCCGTCATAATGCCTCATGACAAGATGAGATTCTATTTGCTGGAGAGTATCCAGGGCAACTCCAACCACAATCAAAAGACTTGTACCGCCAAAGAACTGTGCCAAGCCCTGAGTTACACCAGCCTGCGCTATAAATGCGGGTAAAATTGCAATAATGGCAAGAAATATCGAACCCGGTAATGTTATTTTGGTCAGAATATTATCAATGAAATCGGAAGTGGCTTTTCCAGGCCTTACGCCCGGAACAAATCCTCCCTGTTTTTTCATATTATCTGATACATCTTTAGGGTTGAAAGCTATGGCTGTATAAAAATAAGTAAAGAACACTATCAATGTACCGTAAAAAAATGCATAAACTAAACTTGTATGATCAAAATACTTTGAAATACCCTGCATGAACTGACTGTTTGGAAAAAACGTTAAAATCGTATTTGGAACGAACATAATCGATTGAGCAAATATAATGGGCATAACACCAGCCTGATTTACTCTGAGCGGAATATACTGTGTAACACCGCCATATATTTTTCTGCCAACTACACGTTTGGCATACTGGACAGGTATTCGCCTCATAGCCTGAGTAACAAGAACAACCGATGCAATGATCAGCACAAGCGCTGCGATTATGATCATTTCGACAATTATGCTTCTGGCTCCTGAAGCAATTACCTGGTACTCATCGAGAAATGCATACGGCAGCCTGTCTATTATTCCAACAAAAATAATAAGCGAAATTCCGTTGCCAATTCCGCGCTCAGTAATCTGTTCACCAAGCCACATCATGAAAATAGTGCCTGCAGTCATTAAGACAATACAGGAAACCGCAAAGAGAACGGGAGAAATATCCGGAGAAACGATACTTACACCGGCAACATTTCTGCTTTTTAGCTGAACACTAACGCCCCACGCCTGCATGAGAGCTACAGGTACAGTTCCGTACCTGGTTAATTGGGTAATTTTCTTTCTCCCTGCTTCACCTTCTTTCTGCAGTTTTTGGAAATAAGGTACAACTGCACCCAGAAGCTGAATAATAATAGAAGCGCTGATGTAAGGCATAATTCCAAGCGCAAAAATTGCAGCATTCTTAAAAGCACCGCCTACAAAGAGGTCGTAGAGGCCGAATAACGTATTATCTGATTGATTTTTAGTTGCTTCAGCTAACAAACCGGTATCAATACCCGGTAAAGTTATATGTGCGCCTATTCTAACTACTATAAGGAGTAATACTGTAAATATTATCCTTTGTCTTAATTCCTGTATTTTAAATATGTTTCTGAAACTATCAACAAAACTGCTCATAAAATAATTGCCTTGCCCCCGCTCTTTTCAATCTTATCAAGTGCTGTCTTGCTGAATTTATGGGCACTAATTTCCAGTTTCTGCTTAAAATCACCTTCTCCTAAAATCTTAAGCGGAAGCTTTTTATTAGCGATGACTCCGAATTTATAGAGAATTTCAGGACTTAAATTCTGGTCGCTGAGTTTGCCTTTATCAAAATAGCCCTGCAGTTTACCAAGATTTAAAACTTGAAATTCAACTCTTCCCGGATTTGTAAATCCAAACTTCGGCAGCCTTCTCTGGATAGGCATCTGCCCGCCTTCGAACCATGCTCTTTGCTTGTTACCTGAACGTGATCCCTGACCATTCATACCTCTGGTTGATGTTTTACCATGTCCTGAACCCGGTCCTCTTCCGACTCTTTTTCTTTTCCTCTTTGAACCTTCTGCGTATTTTAGATTGCTTAGGATATCCATGTGTAGTTTTTAAGAAAGTCTTACAATAAAGACCCCTCGCATTTTGGCGAGGGGTCTAAATTAATATAAAAATATTTGTTTACTTCTTGAAGTTATATGAAGCTGAGATGATACC
>JANWKI010000031.1 GCA_025451455.1 Ignavibacteria bacterium | reverse complement strand
TTACCGAGGGTGTCACATAAGCGCCATTGCTCACATTACGGAGTCCAATGATTCCCGAGAAAGGAGCTCTTACATACGTTTTGGATATATCTATTCTTGTGATGGAAATATCAGCTCTTATCTGCTCCAGTGTGTTTTCCATAACATCATAATCTTCCTGAGAGGTAAGACCTTTGGATATAAGCTGCTTTTCACGTTCGAGCTTTGAAACAGCAAGTTTTTCTTCAATCTCCTGTTTATTAAGTTTTGCGGTAAGATCATCGGAATCAAGTTTAAATAATGTCTTCCCTTTCCCTACAAAAGTGCCTTCCTTAAAATAGATACCCCGGATCTTTCTGGAGATCTCGCTCCTGATCTCTGCTTCTTCGTTAGCTTTTATGTTACCGATGGCTCTGATATCATTCTCAAGGGCTGCAGATTTAAGTATAAAGCCGTCAACAGAGATCTGTGGGTTGGAATTTTGTTTTTGATTGGAGTTTTGTTTGTCATCTGTAGAAATGATCTTGGGTACAATGATCAGCCCCAAAACAATCAGCAGCACCAGGGAAATCAGAATGATCTTTACGGGTTTACTCACGAATAGAAATTAATATTTAGAATTCAAAAATACGCAATTTAATCCAGTAAATAAATGTTACTTAGCTTCTTACATATTTAAAAATGGCTAAATCCGGCAAATGGTTCCATATTTTACATTTATATTACATAATTGAAGAAAAAAAGGCGCTTCAAAGAAAGCGCCTTGAAAGAAAAAGTCCTGCAGAAAATGATAAGTCTATTTTGAAAGGATCATCTTAAGACTTTTTAATAAATTACCGTATGATAATTTTGCAAAATATACTCCGCTTGGGAGCGAACCTGCATTCCATTCTAATTCATACTTCCCCGGCTGCAGATCTTTATCCGCAAGAATCGCAAGTTCCCGGCCGTTAATATCAAATACTGAAAATTTAACTTTTGATGAAGTAAACTCGGAATTTGAAGGAATATCAAATTTTATCTTTGTTGATGGATTAAAAGGATTCGGATAATTCTGGTGAAGCTTAAACTCTTCAGGCACTTCGCTGCCTATTTGCTGAATGCCAATCGGGTCAATTACCTCAAAATTAAGCATCATTCCATCATCTTCATGCTCAAGGTTATGGCAATGGAATAAGTAAATTCCCTTATGATTATTGAACTTAACAAGTACTTCAACGTATTCTCCCGGATTCAATAATACAGTATCTTTCCAGCCTTTGTCGTTTGGAGGCAGATTAGTATTTCCATTACGATTCAGTACCTGCCACTGGGCTTCATGAGTATGCATCGGATGGAAATCAGGCGTACCATTAATAATTTTCCATCTCTCCAGAGATAATTGCGGAGTCTGCCAATCGATACGGTTGATATCATAAGTTAAGCCGTTAATTTTGTGCATAGGATGAGTTGCTCCCATTGTAAGTGTAAAAATCCTTGGGGTGAGAGTGCCCGGATCGTAATAAGTAATCGGATTAAATGCAGCCGGAACAATACCTCCTGAAGAATTATTATTTGTGATATCAAAGCGTATTATATCAAGAAGAATCCCCTGCTTATAAGGAAGTGTTCCTGAATGAGAATAAGCGAGTGACCGAAGTGTTACATTTTGACCGATCAGATCGGAGGAAAAATCCACGAGGATCTCAACCCTCTCTCCGGGTGAGAGCATAAATTGTGTTGCAGGAACAGGGTTATCTTTCAAACCGCCGTCAGTCGAAATAATATTAAACTGGCGATTATCAGAAAATGCAATTTTATAAACCCTTGCATTGGAGCCATTGAGCAATCTGAACCGGTACAGCGTCCTGCCGACCTCAAGGAATGCATCAGGTGTTCCGTTAACCAGAACGGTATCACCAAGATAACCATAAGTGCCTTCATAGGTACCCGGCAAATAGTTAAAATTCGGAATATCAGCATACCTATGGTCCTGAATGCAAAGCGGAATATCGAAATTTCCGGACGGAAGGTTGAAATTTTCCGAAGCATCCGTTACAATGAAAAATCCGGCAAATCCTTTATAGACCTGTTTTGCTGTGAGCATATCGGGATGTGCATGATAAAAATATGTTCCTGCTCTGTTCAAAACAGGGAAAGTGTAAACTTTTGAATTCCCGGGGTTCACCGGGTCTCTGGGATGTCCATCCATAATTGATGGGGCAGAAATGCCGTGCCAATGCGCCGTTGTAACTTCAGTAAGGTTATTTATTAAATTTGCTGTAAATGTCTGTCCCTTTTCTATTATTACTGTTGGACCAGGATATGAACCGTTAATTGCCACAACCTGGGTATTTTGAGAGGGCCAAACCTGTACTGTCGATTCAGCCAGAGTCATGTTTCCCCCATTAGTAAACACCGGCGGGAATCTCAACGGATTTCCGGTAAGTTCAGTCAATACCGTATTTCTGCTTTCATTTGCAAAGAATTGCAGCGGTTTTGGAATGGATAGCAAAGCGCCTGCCTGAAGCGCCCTGATAATCATTTCACGTCTTTTCATTCAATAATCAGAATTAATTAAATAATTATGCAAATTTAAAGAAAATTGAGTTGATAACAAAATGAATTGCAGGAGATTTTTCAGCAGAATCAGTACGCGTTCTTGTAGATATTATTGCTAAGTAAAGGCACAGAAGCACTGACATTAATTTCACAAGCAAGCGCAATATCGTCTTCAAAACCCTTTTCAATCAATTCAACGCCTGAAATGCTCATTGAAATAGTTCTGGATATATCTTTTTTGAAACTTCTGAATGATAACATTGCATCTTCAGCTTTACCGATAAAATTACCTTTAAGGCAAGAAATTACTGCACCTGCTCCTAGATAATCCTCCAGTGCAAATCTCATAGACCCGTCTTTCCATTTTTCTCCGGCAGGTATGACTGAAATATTACCACCGGTTTTTAAAACATATTCTGCTACAGCGTCAGCGTTCCGTAAACATGCGCATAACGTCATTGTGCTCTCTGTTGATAGCGATAGTTCTGATCCATTTGGTGAAGGGAGAACAAGCCTGGTACCGGGCTTAATTTTCGTTAACGAGGAAGGTGATAACGATAATTCCTGACGGCTCCTTGAAAAAGATGCAAGCTCAGCACTGTTTAAGCTTGCATAATTTACTGCACTTTCATCTTTGAATTTGTACGGAAGGATAAAAGCTTTGTTACCTGCTGCAATATCGACACAGGTAGAAAAAGACAGAACATCAACAATTATGATTACATCCGAAACAGGGCTTAATTTTCGAATTCCATCCAGGCCCCATTCACAATATATGTTTACAGGCCGTGGCATCACATAAAAACGTGCTTCATTTAGTTATGCGTCTTTCCCGTGGCAGTTTTTGTATTTCTTACCGCTGCCGCAGGGACAAGGATCATTTCTGCCGACTTTTGGCCCCACTTTGATCGGCATTTTCTTAGTATCACCGGGCTGATTCTGCAGATTATCTGATTGTTCGGGGGTCATTTTCATCCCGACTCCATCAGCAGATGCTTTAATTGTAGTCATTCGCTGCGGCAGCCTTTGCCTTTGCTGGGGAAGAGCCTGAGGCCTTTCCTGCGTTGTGAACTTAAATACAAAGTTAATTACATCTTTACTTATGTCTTCTAGCATCTGAACAAAAAGCCCGAAACCGTCCTTTTTATATTCTATAAGAGGGTCTTTTTGACCGTATGCACGGAAGTTAATGCCCTCTTTAAGATCGTCCATTTCACGGAGATGCTCTTTCCACTTATCATCTATGACCGATAGCATTGCAAAACGCTCGATCTGAGCAATAAGATCTATCCCATATTTCTCTTCTTTACGCGAATATGCATCATGAACAAGCTTCATAATATGATCTGAAAGCCCCTTTTCACCCATTGACTGGAATTCCTCGGGACTTACATCCATCAAGACCATAAAAGTTCTTTGTATTTCATCGCGCAAACCGGCCATATCAGCTTCGGGATAGTATTTGTTAACTGTATTATCTACGTAAGATAGAGCCATTTCAAATATCTCATCTTTGACGCGTTCCCCCATTAGGGCCTGGCGTCTCCTGTCGTAAATAACTTCGCGCTGCTGGTTCATAACATTGTCATACTCAAGCAGTCTCTTCCGAATACCGAAATTATTTTCTTCAACTTTCTTTTGCGCACGCTCAACAGAACTTGTTATCATCGAGTGCTCAATAGCCTCACCTTCTTCAATTCCAAGCTTTTCCATAACCCTGGAGATCCTCTCACTGCCAAAAAGTCGCATCAGGTCATCTTCAAGCGAAAGGAAGAATTTTGAGGAACCCGGGTCTCCCTGTCTTCCTGCTCTTCCTCTAAGCTGCCTGTCTATGCGGCGTGCTTCGTGGCGCTCCGTGCCTACAATGTGCAATCCGCCAAGATCTGCAACACCGGGGCCGAGCTTGATATCGGTACCGCGCCCTGCCATATTTGTAGCGATAGTTATGGCGCCTTTTAATCCTGCATTTTGAATTATCTGTGCTTCACGCTGGTTCTGCTTTGCATTCAATACTTCATGAGGAACTGTTTTTCTCTTCAGCATCCTTGAGATCGTCTCGGATACTTCGACCGATGTTGTACCTACCAGTACGGGACGGCCGATCTTCTTCATATTTTCAATTTCGGAAATTACTGCGTTATATTTTTCCCGCTTGGTCTTATACACAACATCGTTTACATCATTTCTGACACAGTCTTTATTGGTAGGGATAACAACTACATCAAGTTTGTAAATATCCAGGAATTCTCCTGCTTCTGTTTCAGCTGTACCTGTCATACCGGCAAGCTTTTTATAAAGCCTGAAATAATTCTGCAGTGTAACGGTCGCAAGTGTTTGTGTATCTTTTTCAACATGAACACCCTCCTTTGCCTCTATAGCCTGGTGAAGTCCTTCAGAATATCTTCTTCCTGAGAGCACACGGCCTGTAAATTCATCGACGATCATGACCTTATTATCCTGAATAACATATTCAACATCATTTTCATAAAGTGCATATGCCCTTAACAGCTGCTGAACAGTGTGGATCCTGTCGCTTCTAAGTGAATACAATTCTGCCAGTTCGTCCTTTTTCTTTTGTTTTTCGGCTTCGTTGAGTGTTTCATCATTTTCAATGTGAGCAATTTCTGTACCCATATCAGGCAGCACGAAAAAGTCCTTATCTTCATTACCTGTTGTCAGGAATTCTCTTCCTTTTTCGGTAAGATCAATTGAATGTCCCTTTTCATCAATTGCGAAATACATTTCATCGTCAATTTCCGGCATTCGTTTTGCGCTATCGCGAAGGAATTCAATTTCCGTAGTCTGCATCAAAGTCTTGTTAGAGGGTTCTGCAAATAGCTTCATAAGCTTTTTGTGTTTCGGGAACCCGCGGTGGGATCTGAGCAAAGCAACACCTGCATAATGTGTCTCGTCCTTGGAAGCAGCATCACCTTTAAGCAAAATTGTTTCTGCTTCGGCAACATACTTAGTAATAAGTGTTTTCTGCGCATCCACGATCCTTTTAACGCGTGGATTCATTTCGTCGAACTTGTGAGCACTCATTTCGACTGCACCCGAAATAATCAGAGGAGTTCTGGCTTCATCAATTAATACTGAATCCACTTCATCTACAATTGCGTAATTATGCCCGCGCTGAACCATAAACTTTTTATCGACTACCATATTATCTCTCAGGTAATCAAAGCCAAACTCATTGTTGGTACCAAAAACAATGTCACAGGCATAAGCGTCACGTCTCTTGTCATTATCTATATCATTCAGGATTACACCAACCGTTAAGCCGTGAAACTTAAATAATTCACCCATCCACTCGCTATCACGCTTTGCGAGGTAATCATTAACCGTAATGATATGAACACCTTTGCCGGGAAGAGCATTCAGATAAGTAGGTAGAGTGCCAACAAGTGTCTTACCTTCGCCTGTTGCCATTTCTGCAATTTTGCCCTGGTGAAGTACCATTCCGCCGATCAACTGCACATCAAACGGTACCATATCCCATTTGGATTTGCTTCCGCCAACTGTCCATTCCTGGCCGCATAACCTGCGGCTTGTATCTTTCATTACCGCAAATGCCTGGGGCAGCAATTCATTTAATGTATCTTCAATTATCTCATCAAGCTCGGTTTCCGTCTGCTCAAGCTCATCATAAATTTCCTTGCGTAAATCATGTGTAATATCGTTTGTAAGCCTTGATCTTAGCTCAACAATTTTATCTTCATGCTCCTGTGTATTTTTCTTGATGATGTCTTTGAATTCCTGAGTCTTAGCCCTCAACTCATCATCAGAGAGATTCTTATACTCTTCGAAATAAGCATTTATCTCCTCCACAATAGGCCATAGTTCTTTTACGTCCTTTTCGTGCTTGGAAGGGAATATTTTCTTTATAAATTTAAACATTTAGTATTATTTCCTTTATTAAAAAATTTTATTCATATTCTATCAATGAAACCTTACGGCGCATTTTGATTTATTAAGTTCAAAATAATGGATATTCAGGAATTTCGCCATTTTATTGAGCAGCCCATTGAAGGGATGATTTCAAAATCTATCTTCTTATTTTCCAATAACCTGTCAATTGCCATTTGAAGTTCCTTTCGTGTGACCTGCGATTCATCCTTCCAGTTGTCATCAATTCTGCCACGGTATTTCAGGATCCTGTTTTCGTCAAACAGGTAAATATCAGGTGTGCAAACAGCATCATATGCTCTGGCTGTTTCCTGTGTTTCATCCCGCAGATACGGAAATACAAAACCCTTCTCTGCAGCACGTTTTTTCATCTCATCATATGAATCCTCAGAATAAGTCTTTTCATCGTTCGAATTAATGCAGATAAGTGCAAATGAGCGGCTGCCGTAATCTTTAGCTATTTGATTTATCCTGTCCTCAACTGCTTTAACATACGGGCAGTGATTGCAGCTGAAGATTATGCACAGTACTTTCTTATCAATAAAATCATCAAGAGAATAGAATTTTTCATCAACTCCTTTAAGCTTAAAAGGAATTGCTTTTGAACCGATTCTCAGTATTTCAGGAGATACAGGCATTTTATTTCAATTAACAATTTTCAATTAACAATTAAATTATTGTGAGTCAACTAGAAAGTCAAACTGCTTCACGAATTCCCGATGATTTTTCTTATCGTAATTAATAGTATTAAAGCCAAACTTTTCTGCAGCTTCACAGTTTTCCCTGAGGTCATCAATGAATATTGACTCTTCCGGTATTATGCCCAGATGCCTGATAGTCCGCTCATATATTGCAGCATCCGGTTTTAATGACCTTAGCTCATAGGAGAGCGCAAACTTATGAAGCATGTTTACAAATCCGAAATTCTTCTTAATGTGCTCAAAGTGGAGCGGACTTGTGTTTGACAATAAAAACAAATTATGTTTCCCATTTGCGGCAAGCCTGCTTACCAGTGCTTTCATTTCGGTTATTTCAGAGAACATGTCATTGAAAGCAAAAGCAAATTCATCATCTGTCATTTTGAGTCCAAGCTCATTAATACATTTAGCTGTAAACTCCTCAGTGGATATTTCACCTGCCTCGTAACCAAGAATTCTGTACCGGGCACCTTTGAAAAAACTATTATACTTCTCTTCGCTGACACCGTTTTGATATATTTTCTGTCTGAATCTTTCATACTCTACATTGACCAGAACATTACCAAGATCAAAAATTACATTACGGATCAATCTATATAGCCTTTTCCATAGTCAGCATTTTTCGTTTCATATTTAACCCCCCGCCAAAACCGCCCAAAGAACCGTCCTTGGCAATTACTCTCTGACAGGGTATAATTATCGGTATGGGATTATTCGCGCATGCACTTGCTGCTGCCCTAATGGCTTTTTTGTTCCCTGCGCGCCGGGCAAGCTCTGAATATGAAATTGTTTTGCCGTACTTGATTTTTGAAAGCTGCACCAGAGCTTTTGTCCGGAATGTTCTGCCATTCAGGAAAACCCTGAGGTTGAACACTTTTCGTTTTCCGGAGAAATATTCAAGTAATTGTTTTACTGCACCTGAGAGCTTGATCGCTGATTTAGTTGCTTCATCACCCAGATAATCTTTCAGTTCCTTCAGGAATTTTTTTTCATTTCCGTGCAGTGCAACATAACATATTCCTTTGCTGTTGCCTGCAATTATGAACGATCTGCCCAGCTGAGGCACCTTGAATTTGGTATAATATATCATTTTTCCGGTAAAAACATTAATTTACTAAAAAAATAAGAGAAGTTTAAGACATAAAAAACCCACCTCAAATTATGAGGCGGGTTGAGTGATCGAGTTAATGAAAAACCAAATACCTGAAAAAACCGGGGATGAACTTAACTACTTTATAAGCAGCATCTTCTTTGTAATCGAAAAACCGTCCATTGTGATCCTGTAGAAGTATACACCGCTTGAAAATCCTGAAGCTTTCCATTCAACTTCATATGTTCCTGTGTTCAGGTTTTGATCCACAAGTACTTCTTTTTGGTTTCCCAAAACATCATAGACTGCAACTTTAACAAATGAGCGGGCTGCAACATCAATTCTTATCTTTGTTGAAGGATTGAATGGATTCGGGTAATTCTGATAAACCTCATAATTTCGGGGGACTGAATTCTCTACAAGCCTGATTCCTGAGAGCTGTGTATCTGCATATTTGACAGTAAGATAATCTTCAGAACCAAGCACAGAGCTGTTTCTGCTTTCGCCGGTTACAAATATGTTGTCAGAATTATCCACTACAATTGCATATGCACGGTCTTCATTGCTGCCTGTTCCGTTGTATCTTACAGCCCAAAGCTCCGATCCGGCGGGAGTGTATTCCAAAGTCGCGTAATCTTCAGTGCCCTGTGAACTTCCTGAACGACTGCTTCCAGTAATGTAAATGTTATCGGAGTTATCCACTACGATTGCATAGGCACGGTCCTCGCTGTTACCCGGTCCGTTATATCTGCCAACCCATTGCTGAGAACCTGCCTGATTGTACTTTACAGTACCGTAATCAAGGTCAGAACCGTTTCCTTTGCTCTCTCCGGTAACAATGATATTATCAGAATTATCAACAACAATTGCATATGCACGGTCTTCACTGTTGCCGGGTCCGTTGTATCTGCTTTCCCACTGCTGCACTCCGGCCTGGTTATATTTTACTGTTTCATAATCAGACGCGGTACTGCTCCCCACGCTTCCTCCGGTCACAATTACGTTATCGGAATTATCAACAACAATTGCATAAGCCCTGTCTTCATTATTTCCCGGTCCGTTATACCTGCTTACCCATTGCTGAGTGCCTGTTGGGCTGTATTTTACCGTCGCATAATCAAAGCCGGAGCCTGTACCCATACTTCCGCCGGTAACAATGATATTATCTGAATTATCAACAACAATTGCATAAGCCCTGTCCTCGTCATTTCCCGTTCCGTTGTATCTTCTAACCCATTGCTGGTTTCCGTTTTGATCATATTTGATTGTGGCATAATCATACGGTGTAAGTATCAGTAAAAATCCCTGGCTGAATCCGGTAATTACAGGGTTATTCTGGCTATCCATCGCTATGGAGGTAGCCTCGTCATTACCTAGCAATCCGTTATTATAAGTCCGCACCCAGATCTGCAGACCGTCGGATGCCCTGTATTTTATTATCACATAATCAGCATTGGTCAACCCTAGAATACTGTTTGTATACCCGGCTACGTACACGTATTGCTGTGTATTATCCAGAACAATTGCTTTCCCCTCATCGTTTGTCAGTGAAAGTAACTGATCATAAGTTTGACTCCATCTCTGGACCCCATTAGGGTCATAGCTGATAGTTACAGCACTCGTTAACAGGCCAAGCAGAGTATAACTATAACCAGTTACATAACTATTGCCGGCATTATCTACAACAATGTCGTTGGATACGTCTGTGCTATCGAGCAGACCGTTAAAACGGGCATTCCATTGTTCCGTCGGCTGAGTATATGAGTCAACAGCCGTAATTAACAGCAAAACTACAAAAAACAGTATATTTGTTATATATTTCACTTTGTCCGCCTATCTTTCTAATATGATATATTTTATATTAAGTTCAAATAATAAAAACCGTTAGTTTTTGAGAAGAAATATCTTTTTAGAATCTACAAAATCGTCTGCGTAAAGCTTATAATAGTATATTCCCGCAGAAAGATTAGATGCATTCCATTTTACTTCATAACTTCCCGGGTTCAGTTCATTATCTATCAAAACATTCAAATCTCTTCCAAATACGTCATAGATGACTATTCTGACATTAGATACTTTTGGAAGGTCAAATGCGATCCTGGTGACCTTGTAAAAGGTCTGAGGAAAGTTCTGATATAGTTTATAATTTTCAGGCATTGTTTCTACCCCATCCTTATTTTGATTATAGAACTCTTTTTGCAGTAAATTGTACATGTTTTTACGATGTTGATTTATTAATTAATACAAAAATATCTTGATTCCTTACCTGAATCCTTACCTGCTTATATACCGTATTTTGAGGATATTGGGTATTTCAATATGAATAAATAATCCTTAATTTGACCGATAAAACAGGAAAAACAAGCGAAAATTGAACAATATACTTCAAATTAGGATTCAACCTCATAAACTTCCCAGCAGAATAGTAAAGAGGGAATCGCTTATTGATAGAATTACCCAGAATTCAAACAAAGGGCTGATACTGATTTGTGCACCTGCAGGTTACGGCAAAACCTCATTAGCCCAGGATTTTCTTGAAAATACTGGAACTGAATATTCCTGGCTGAATGCCCATTCAGAGATGAATAATTTCTATATTTTCATGGACTACCTTATTCATTCAATTGAAAAAATTAAACCGGGTTTTGGCAAAGCCTCTTTACTGTTAATTGAAGATTACAGGGACCGTTTCCAGCTGAGCAAAAGCCTTGAGAGGATTATAGATGATATTACAGGAACATTTTTAAACGAGCTTTGCCAGGTACTTGAAAAGGAATTATTTGTGGTTATTGACGACCTCGGTAATATTGAAAATTCAAAATGGCTGAAATTGACATTCGAAAAACTTCTGGAGAAAATTCCTCCTAATCTGCATTTTATTATCACAACCAGAACTATTCCTGAGTTCAGCACAAGTATACTGCAGGCAAAGAGAAATATCCTCAAGATCGAGGCCAGGGACCTCTCTTTCAAAGCGGGTGAAACAAAACAGCTTATTGAAGTGCTTTACGGTATTGAAAGCACTGATGATGAAATAAAGATACTTTCGGATAACCTGGGCGGGTGGATAACAGGAATTCATTTAATATTACAGAGTCATGGCAGCAATTTCCCGAATTTAAGATTAGATAAGATAGTAATCCTTGATGACATTTTTAATTATTTTACTGAAGATATATTTAACAGCCTGAAACCCGAAGTGCGGGATTTTTTGCTCTACACCTCTATTCTCGAGAGCTTTACTCCCGAATTATGCGATAACCTGATGAAGACAGAGGAAAGCAACAGCATCATTGATGAACTTCTCAGCAAAAATATATTTATTCAGGTTAATCAGCCGGGTGATAATGAAGATCCCCAAACATACAGCTACCAGGTATTATTCAAAAAATTCCTTAACACTAAACTAAAAGAATCAAAGACAGAAACAGAGATCAACGGATTCCTAAAAATAGTTTCCGGTTACTACACTTTAAGAAATGAATATTTTTTTGCAGTTAATTATTCATTGCTTGCAGGTGATTACAGCCAGGCTATTAAACTGATCCATAATAATTTCCAGAAATACTTTGATATCGGGAATTTTGAAATTTTGTGGAAATGGCTGGAAACACTTGGGAATGAAAGGATCGAAAAAGATTATAAGCTTCTTTATTTCAAATCTCTTTTGCTCAAGTTTTACTTGGGCAGCATTGAAGAATCACTGCCATATATTGATAAGGCAATGGAACTTTGCCTAAGCAGCAACAATACAGCATTCTACATAAAATGCTCCATTTCTAAATCCAGGAATCTTATCAGCCTTGGCAAGATCTCAGAGGCAATAATTAACCTCAACAAAACCTCAGATCTGGAAGCTGATAAAGAAAGCAGGGCAAAACTGCTTTATCTCACTTCATATGCGCATTATCAGAATGCTGACTATGATAATTCAATTGAAATGCTTGATAAAGCCACTGGGATGCTTGAGGATGATTTCGATACGGCGGGTACCGTCATGGAACTGAGAATGGAAATATATAATCTGTACGGGCATATATTTCTTATTCGCGGTGATTATTCAAAGTCAATTTCATATTATGAAAGAGTTGTAAAAAAGACTGATAAGCTCATCGGCAGATATGAGACACTCTGCAACCTGATTTTGCTGTATTCACAATCCGGGAAGTTTGATAAAGCCATTCTCTATCAGCAGGAAGCGAAGGATATTTCCGACAGAATTTCAATCCCGATATTCAGAATAACATATTTACTGGCATACCAGGCACTGAAATTTGAATTCGGTGATTACGAAGAGAGTATCCGGCTTCTGGAAGAAATGAATGAAATTGCGCTTGAGCTTAACCACAAATACTATATATTTCTAAGCTATTCCCTGATTGGTGACAGCTTTTATTCACTCAATAAGCTGAGCAAAGCTGAAGAGTATTACGATCTTGCATTCAAATACCTGAACGATAATAATAAGCTCGAAAAAATGCAATATTCTGTTTCAAAAGCTCTTTTGCTGAAAAAAGCCGAACCGATTGCGGCTATAGAGCCGGTATTGATGGAAGCGTATGAATATTATAAAGAAAAAAAGATCACTTACAGTAAGATACAGATATCCTTTCACCTGGCCGATTATTACCGGAGGGTTGATAACCTGCGGTTCTCATTTCATTTCCTTAAGGAGGCTCTTGAAGTATCTGAAGAAAAGGAATATACAGCTTTCCTTCAAAGAGAATTGTATGATTTCAGGCCGTTATTTGATTTTGCCCTGGCAAACAATATACAGAAAGAATTCATAAAAAGCTTAAACAGTTCATTCCTTGAAAAAAATGATACAGCGTGGATTTCCCTTGAATGCAGAAAAAGGCTTCTGGAGATATATGGATCTTTTTATGATATCAGGGTTAACCTGTTCGGGAAAAGTGATGTAAGGATAAGGGGCCGGCTAGTAGAAGATGCTGAATGGTCGAAGAAGAAATGGAAATTCATCTTCATTTACCTTATGCTTGCAGTCAAAAAGGAATTAACCAAAGACAGGATCATAGATACCTTCTATCCTGATACTCCGATCGATAGCGCTGATAATATCTTTCACCAGATCATATCGAAGTTCAGGAACCTCGGAAAGATGTCATACGATAATAAGCTTGAAGTTGAACTGAGCAAAAAAGATATAAAACCGGCAAAGGGCAAAACTTCAAAAAAACCGGCAGGTGAACCAAAGACTATCCCGTCACTTGTGAATTATGAGGATAAAATACTTAAGATAAATGAAGATTTCAGGTTCAATATAGATTCAGAAGAGCTGGTAAAGATTTACCGGCTCTTACCTATTGAAAGCAGCCATGTTAAGAAGGTGCATTTGCAGAAACAAGCTATCGAATTATATAAAGGAGATTTTATGGAGGGAAGCTACGACACATGGTGTGAGGAATTGAGAACGAAATACAAATCCTATTTCGTATCCATAAGCGAAGAATTAATTAAGATACTCTTCATGGAAGAGGATCACAACGGAGTTTTGCATTATTCTGAAAACCTGCTTAGATTTGATAAATTGAACCTGGTTGCATATGAGTATATGATAGGTTCTTTAATAAAACTCAATAAGCCTCAGCTTGCAAAGGAAAGGTATACTCAGTTGAACAGGTATTATAAGAATGAATACGGAGAAAATCCGCCCGGAAATTTAAAATCAAAGATCGAATCGATCATAAACTAAAAGCCGCCTCAACATTCTGAGACGGCTTTTTTGAGAATTATCCTGAAATGAATCAAAGCACCTATTTTGTAAGTATCATCTTTTTGGTTTGGCTGAAGTCACCTGTTCTCAGAGTATAGAAGTATATTCCGCTGGAATATACTGAAGCATTCCATTTTACTTCATACTTTCCTGCCCTTGCATTTTCATTTGCCAGCACTTCTACTTCCCTTCCCATAATATCATAAACAACTATCGAAACAAATGATGCTTTTGGTATATCAAACCTTATTGCTGTAGAGGGGTTGAATGGATTCGGGAAATTCTGCATCAGTGAAAACGAAGTTGGTACTTCCCCGGAAATAGGTTCAATTCCGTTAAAAGCAGAATATCTTAATGTGTAGTAGCTTGTGTTTGAACCTGTGAAAATTGCGGAACCGGTTACAAAAATTCTTTCAGTATCACCTACTGCTACTCCTGATGCAAGATCATTTGCGTTCATGGGGCCATTTTCTCTTTTTTCCCAGTTGAATGTTCCGTTGTTACTGTAGGAAATTGTAAGATAATCCAGACCCGTACCCGTGCTGCCTCCAGTTACATATACATGACCGGTAACATTATCAACTGCAACTGAAAATGCATAGTCAGCGCCTGCAGCTGAATTTCTCTGTACCCACTGCTGAGCCAAAGAGGAATTATATTTTATTGTAGCATAATCAAGACTTGTTGTCAAAGACTGGCTGTAGCCCGTAACATAGATATTATTCAAGGCATCAATTGTCATCGAAGTCAGAAAATCCTGGCCTGCAGCAGTGTTGCCGTAAATAGCTGAAGCATTGCTATCTCCGGTTAAAGTAAGGTATTTGATTACTACATAGTCCTGCGTCTGGCCTGTCCTGGTACTGTATCCGGCAACATATACATTTGTTCCGGCTCCGTCTAAAACCAGTGCGACTGCATTATCTTCTCCGTTTTGGTTTCCGTTATATTCTTTGCCCCACTGCACTGCCCCTCCGGAATTCATCTTAACTGTCAGGTAATCATCAGTAATTGTAGTTCCTGCTCCGGATTTACCTGTCACATAAACATTTCCCAATAAATCCACTTTTATTGCGTGTGCCTCGTCTAAAGCTGAAGACAGAGGTCCTGTATAAATTGAAGGCCAACCTACAGCGACATTTCCGGCAGCATCATATTTGATAGTTGTAAATTTCTGAGATCCCCCGACATCACTTCTGCCGGTTGAATATACATTACCCAAAGCATCTACAGCAATTGCAAAACCATAGTCACCTCCATTACCTGTACCATTATATGTCTTAACCCATAAACGTGTACCTGTTAAAGCATCATATTTTATCGTTATGATATCCCTGCTCGGAGTCAATGACCATCCGGTTACATAAACCGCACTATTATCACAGGTTATTGCATTAACTCTATCATCCTGATTATTTCCATTATACCTGTTTACCCAAATTGTATCTCCTGTAGCAGGATTATACCTGATCGTAACAATATCCAGTCCTGTTCCAACTCCATTGCTGGTGCCGGTAACAAACACCATACCGCTTGCATTCAAACAAATGCCATTACTTAAATTTTCCAGGTTCGCGGGGCCTGTATACACTTTAGCCCAAAGAGTACTTGGAAGTTGTGAGTAAGTATTGCTGTGAAACGCGATGAAAGTTACCACAACTAATGCGAGGAAGTATATATTTTTTTTCTTCATACAATTAACAATTTAATTTTTCAATAATTAGAATACACAAAATTAGAATCTCTCAGGTATTCTTCAATACCGTAAAGAAGCTATAAAATCAGACTCAAAGAAAAAAAGCGCATAAATTAACTCCATACTATACAATTAATATATTAAAATTATAATTGAATAACAATATATGAAAGAAAGTTTGAGTATTAGTAAATTGAACGTACTTGATTCAAAAAAAATCCGGGCAGAATCACCCGGATTTGGTTAAATTTTTGCAATAAACCTGATTTATTTGACTAAAATCATCTTTTTAGTTTCAGTCAGGCGATTAGTCTGCAGACTGTAGAAATAAATTCCGCTGGGTAAGCCTGAAGCAGTATATACATATTCATATGTAGCAGGCTGAAGAGAACCCATATTTTCAGAATATACCTCTGCACCAAGAGTATTGAATATTTTTAATACCACTTTCGACTCTTCGGGCAAATCGAACTTTATTTTTGTTGAAGGATTAAAAGGGTTTGGATAGTTCTGATATAAACTGAATTTATCAGGCACCTGGTTGGAAACAGGGTTTATTCCGACAAGGTCACCATATTTGATAGTAGCATAATCATAGCTGGTTCCTGACCCCATGCTTCTTCCGGTCACAAATGCATTCCCGAGATTATCTGAGACAACTGAAGTACTGTTATCATCACCGTTACCCGGTCCGTTGTATGATAATATCCAAGATGCAGTTCCGTTCGGAAGGTATTTTATTGTTACAAAATCGTCTGAACCAATTCCCTTACTGCTTCCGCTGATATAAACGTTCAGCGAATTATCAACAGAAATAGATCTTGAAATATCAACGGAATTATTCGGACCATTATAAAATGATGCCCACTGGAGCTGACCTGAAGAATTATACTTTATAGTAACATAATTGGAATCAAGTCCGAATGGTGTATTGTTTGTAGTCAAACCGGTTAAATAGATATTATCAGCTGCATCAATTGTCATGCATGTTGCTAAATCAAGAGTGCTGCTGGATCCATTGTATTGTTTTTCCCAAATGATTGTTCCGTTTGCATCGTATTTAATAGTAAGAAAATTATAGGACTCAGACGGGCCCATATCTGTAAATCCGCCGGTAATAATATTCCCCTGAGAATCAACTTTTACTCCGACTGCCGCGTCACCGCCATTTGTAGGGCTGTTATATCTTTTTACCCACTGCTGCACACCTGCTGTATTGTATTTAATAGTTACAAAATCAGAGCCAGTGTTGCTGCCGATACTTCCGCCTGCAATGTAAACATTTCCGCTGTTATCTAAAACAAGTGAAGTAATGTAATCTTCGTTATTTCCCGGACCGTTATATATTGCTACCCATGACTGAGTGCCATCCGGTGCATATTTTATCGTAATAAAATCGCTTGTGCTGGTTGAATTCAGACATCTGCCGCCAACATAAACATTGCCGCTGTTATCAACCTGTATTACTTTTCCTTCTTCAAAAATGCCGTAAGTACCATTATACCTTGCAAACCACTGCTGAACTCCAAGCGAATTATATTTAATAGTTACAATATCGGTATTTGTAGGTGCACCATAGTCCACCCTTCCCGTAACATATACATTGCCTGAAGCATCCAATGCCAGAGCATAAGAATAATCGCCGCCATTTATCGGACCTGAAAACGATGCCTCCCACAATAAAACTCCATTAGGGCTGTACTTAATTGTTTTATAATCTTTGCTTGTGGTTATTCCGGTGCTATAGCCTGTTACATATATATTGCCTGTTTGGTCCATAGCAATTGCATTAGATACGTCCAGGCTGTTACCAGAACCGTTATACCTGTTTGCCCATACCTGCCCAACTGATGAAAATGATTCCGAGATAAATACAAAAATTGTGATAATTGTAATTATAGCTGTTTTCATCTTTTCCCCCTTTTCCGCTTTCCACGGATGAAAATTTGATGAATTGTATTACTTTACTTATTGACAAAATAAATAACTATTAACGTTATGTCAATAAACATAATGGTTACCTATTATCGCTAGAAAACGTTATTACCTCAACAAATAGGTTGAAAATTTTCATTTTATTCAAATTTGTCGTAATTTTGTATAAATCATACGCTGGAAATTGAAAATGAAAATCATACTTGCAATTCCTCTTCTTATTGCTTCGGCTATTACCTATTTTTCACTGAAAGATCAGGTTATTGAAAAGAAACAAGATTCCGATATTACCAAAACGGAAGCATTCATATATACCCTGCCATCAGATAAATTGATCACAAAAAAATTGAGCAGCATGACCCTGAGGGAAAAGATCGCACAGATGGTAATTGGCAGTGCAATACCTGATAACTTTAGTGAAACTTCTGCTGATTTTAAAAAACTTAAAAGACTTTGTAAACAGACAAAAATTGGAGGTTTCATTTTCTTCAAAGGAAGTTCCGCAGATTATTCCAGGCTCTCAAATTACCTGCAGTCCTTTTCTGAAACCCCTCTTTTGATCTCAGCTGATTTTGAGCGCGGTACAAAAATGAGAGTTACTGACGGTGTCATCTTCCCAAATAATATGGCAATTGGGGCAGCCAACAATCCGGAATTGTGCTACAAGATGGGGCTTGAAATAGCCAGAGAGACCAGACTGCTCGGAATCCACCAAAATTATGCGCCGGTTTGCGATGTGAATAATAATCCAAACAACCCGATAATCAATGTTCGATCGTTTGGCGAAGACCCAAAGCTTGTTTCAAAGATGTCTGAATCGATGATAAAAGGACTGCAGGAGGGCAAAGTTATTGCGACTGTAAAACATTTCCCGGGGCATGGCGATACTGAAATAGATTCGCATAACGATCTTCCTGTATTGAATTTTTCAATGGATAGGCTAAGTGAGATTGAGCTTGTTCCGTTCAAAAATGCAATTGATAAAGGAGTAATGTCTGTTATGATAGCCCACCTGTCATTCCCTGAGCTTGAGCAGCAGCCAAACATTCCGGCTTCACTCTCTCCGTCAATAGTCGAAGGACTGCTTATAAATAAAATGGGTTTCAGCGGACTTGTAGTTACAGATGCGCTTAACATGAAAGGTATTACCAAGTATTTTTCAAACGCCGAAGTTGCTGTAATGTGCGTTCAGGCGGGAATTGATCTTATACTTATGAATCTGAATGAAGAAGGTACTGTTGATGCCATCGAAGCCGCTGTAATGAGCGGTAAGATATCAGAAGACAGAATTAACAGGTCCGCAGAAAAGATATTAAAGACAAAACAGTGGCTGGGGCTTTTTGATAACAGGTCTGTTCAGGAAACAGATATTTACAATTCTGTCAATACAGCATCAGCAAATGAACTCGCTCAGCAAATTGCAGATGAATCCATAACTTTGGTAAAAGATGATAACAGCATTTTACCCCTAAAAAATGAATCCGGTAAAAAAACTGCAGTAATAGCTATCAGTGAAGGAGGGGAACAGGATAACACTGCATACATGGTCAATATCCTTTCCGGATATTTCAGCAATTATGAGTATGTATCTACCGGCCCGAACAGCATCGAACCCCTTCTTGAAGAAAAAATGAAATTGATCTCTGATTACGATCTTATCATCGTAGCTGTTTATGCTAAAGTCAGGTTCGGTACCGGGAAAATTTCAATTTCTCCGGTAAATGTTGATCTGATAAACAGTCTAAGGAAACTGAATAAAAATCTGGTAGTTCTTTCCTTAGGTAATCCATATCTTCTTAAGGAATTTCCGGATGCACCATGTTATATTTGCGCTTATGGCGATTCAGATGTTTCGATAAATGCGTCTCTCAGAGCAATAACCGGAAAAACGAAATTCAAAGGAAAACTGCCTGTAACAATTACAGAAACTTTCACTTTTGGAACAGGTATAAATAAGTGATTTTTTCATATGTAAATCAATATTTATCAAAAATTTGGGGATTCCTCAGGATTTGAATTTTACGTTATTTAATTTATATTTGTACGAAATCTCAAAACAATATTTAACAGGAAGGATTCAGAAATGAAAAACAGGTTCAAATTAATGACTGTTTTAAGCGCACTTATTTTCGCGGTATCAATATACCTCGCCGGATGCGTTAATTACGACCAGAAAACTACTTTGAAGGAAGATGGATCCGGATCTATGAAGATACATTACTGGTCAGGCATGAAGAATTTTTCAATGGGTACTGCTTTGGGTAAGTTTGAGTTTGATGAATCAAAAGCAAAAGATAAATATAAAAGCGGCAATACCGAGGTAACCTCAGTAAAGGTTGAAGATGTCCTTGAAGATTCCACAAAACATGTTCACGTTGAGCTTACCTTTAAGGATATTAACAAGCTCTCCGATGCAAAGGGTTTTGACGGTGCAAAAGTTACATGGAAAGATGTTACAGACGGCAAAGAGTTAAAGTATATTCTGCTTAAGGATTCATCTGCGGCAAAACAAATGGGCGCCAGTGACTATAAAATTACATACGAATTCACAATGCCTTCGGAGATCGTTTCAACAAACGGCATAAAGGACGGACAGAATGTGAAATACTCATATACGCTTGCAGATCTAGGAAAGGATATCGAACTGACTACAGTTGTTAAGAAATCAGGCGGCAAGTTCTGCGGATTATTTGGGATTATGATGGGAACAATGATAATCGGGCTGGCAGTTTACTCACAGAAAAAAAGAAAATTTTAATCCATTAACCAAATAATATACAGTTATGAAAAAAACCATCTTAATCCTTGTTGTACTTTTCGGAGCAGCAGCTTTTAGTCCTTCATCACTTTTTGCTCAGGATGAATCCATGCAGAAATGGATGGATTACATGACACCGGGCGATATGCATAAAATGCTCGCTGCCCATACCGGCGCATGGAATGCAAAGACCACTTTCTGGATGGCACCCGGAGGTGAACCCACTAATTCCGAAGCTACTGCCAACGGCGAAATGATCATGGGTGGCCGCTATTTAATGTCCAAATTCAAAGGTAACATGATGGGTATGCCTTTTGAAGGGCTCTCAATTGAAGGTTATGATAATGCCACAAAAATGTTCAATTCAAGCTGGGTTGATAATATGGGAACGGGCATTATGTTAATGACAGGCAAATATGATGAAACAACAAAACAGGTAGTTTACACTGGTAAAACTGTCGACCCGATCTCAGGCAATTATGTTGATGTCAGGCAGGTCGTAAAATACAATTCAGATGGCAGTATGTTAATGGAAATGTACGGCCCCGCGCCCGACGGCAAAGAATTTAAAACCATGGAAATTACATTTACAAAACAATAAGAGTAACAAATTCTGTGTTAGCCCCATTCTTATTTTGTAAGTTTGGGGCTTTTTTTAATGCCGGAAATAATGTAATTAACCGATAATATTTCATAAATTTACAGCATTTTTCGCTTCATTGAGACTTAAAGCACTTATAAGTATATTTGTATTATATAAAAAACGCAAAATTCAGAGCTCAAATGTCAAAATACCTGTTATTTGACATTGAAAAATGCAGTTAAAATTTAAAATATTACCCGTTCTTTTAGCGCTTGTACAACTATCACTTGCCCAAAACAAAACTTATAATTTTTCTGCAGTTGATAAACTGATTGAAGACGGCATAAAGTCACAGGCATTCCCCTCTGCAGTTTTGGTTATCGGAAATTCCAGTGGTGTTATTTACCAAAATGCATATGGCAGATTGACCTATGGCGAAGAATCACAGCTTACCACTATGCGAACTATATATGACCTGGCTTCGGTAACAAAGGTCATTGCCGCAACATCTGCAATAATGAAGCTCTACGATGAAAATAAGATCGATCTGAATGCGCCGGTTGCTGCTTATATACCTGAGTTCAACAATAACGGCAAGAATGATATCACAGTAATGAACCTGCTTCTGCATAACTCAGGGTTAACAGCATGGACACCTTTCTATCAGGATACAAATATGGATTCACCGCAGAAAGTCAAGAACGCAGTTTATAACTGCACAAAGGAATACGAAACAGGTACAAGAACACTGTACAGCGATTACAATGCTTTTTTACTGGGTGAAATAGTTTACAGGATAAGCGGACTGACTCTTGATAAATACTGCAAAGAAAACATATTCAAACCGCTTAATATGACAGATACCGATTATCTGGTTGCTATGTCTGAGGATTTCAGGATCGCTCCCACTGAAAATGATACCTACTGGAGAAATCAATTGCTGGTAGGATATGTGCATGATGAATTTGCAGCTATTCTTGAAGGTGTATCAGGGAACGCCGGGCTTTTTTCAACCGGACCCGACCTGTTTGTTTTCATGCAAATGATCCTAAATAGGGGCAGGTATTCTGACCCGGGTACTATTTCGAAATTCAGTTCGATATTCAATGAGACTACGGTCGATATGTTCACAACAAAAGTCACAGGGCTTGGATACAATAACACCCGGGCTTTAGGCTGGGAAACCAAACCTGAACCCACAAAATATCCGCCGCCATGCGGGTACAGATTTTCGGGAAATTGTTTCGGGCATACCGGCTATACCGGTACTTCTGTATGGTGCGATAGGGATAAAGACCTGATAATAATTCTTCTGACCAATAGAGTTTACCCGATCCGCGGCAATGAGGAAATACGGAATATCAGGCCAAAGGTTCACGATGAAACATGCCGTATAATGGGATATTGATACATGACTGAAATAAATCATGAGACTTGATTTTTTAATACACTTAATTATTTTAGAAACTTTTAACATACACAACAAAATAAAATGAAGCCTTTTAAGAACGAACCGTTTACAGATTTTACAAGCAAAAAAAATGCTGTTGCATTCCGCGAAGCCCTGGAAAAAGTCCATGGCGAGCTTAATAAAGAATACCCTTTAATAATAGGCGGCGAAAAAATATTCACCGAAGATAAGATCTCATCGCTTAACCCCTCAAACACTTCTGAAACAGTTGGCAGAGTATCAAAAGCATCGCCTGAAATGGCTAACAGGGCTATTGAGACTGCAAACCTTAAATTTGAGGAATGGAAGACCGTACCTGCGAAGAAACGCGCAGACTACCTCTTTAAGGCAGCAAAACTGATGAGAAAAAGGAAACATGAATTTTCTGCCTGGATGGTTTACGAAGTCGGCAAGAACTGGGCTGAAGCTGACGGCGATGTAGCAGAAGCCATTGACTTCATGGAGTTTTATGCCAGGGAAATGCTCAGGTATGACGAAGGCAGAAAACTTATTAAGATAAAGGGAGAAGAAAATACGCAATATTATATTCCGCTTGGAGTTGGTGTTGTCATTCCGCCATGGAACTTCCCTCTTGCAATACTTGTGGGTATGACAACTGCCGCTTTTGTAACCGGCAATACAGTTGTACTAAAGCCATCGAGCGATTCCCCGGTAATTGCCTCAAAATTCATGGAGCTTCTCTCAGATATCGGTCTGCCTGATGGTGTTGTAAATTTCCTTCCGGGTTCAGGCACGCTCATTGGAGATTTGATAGTTTCCCATCCGCTTACAAGATTCATTTCCTTTACAGGCTCACGGGAAGTAGGGCTTCATATTAATGAACTGGCTGCAAGATCACAGCCGGGACAGAAATGGATAAAAAGGGTTACTGCCGAAATGGGAGGCAAGGATGCAATATTACTTGATGACGAGCTAAAATCAATGGATGAAGCTGCAGCAGGCGTGATCTCCGCGGCGTTTGGTTACCAGGGGCAGAAATGCTCAGCATGCTCAAGGGTAATCGTCCCTGAGAAAATATATGAACAGTTTGTGGATATACTGGTAGATAAAGCTGCAAATATAAAGGTTGGTGCCGCAGATACAAATCCGGGCATGGCAGCGGTAATAAACAAAAGATCCGAAGAGAGCATATTGAACTATATCAAAAAAGCAGTTGATGAAGGCGGAAGGATTGCATTTGGCGGTTCAAAAGCAGATAACAGCGGGTATTTTATACAGCCAACAATTATTGCCAATGTGAAGTCATCAGATACGATCGCACAAGAAGAAGTATTCGGCCCCGTACTTGCAGTGATCAAGTCAAAAGATTTTGATGATGGCCTCCAAATTGCAAATGGGACTGAGTACGGCCTGACCGGAGCAGCATATTCAAAAAACAAAAAGAAACTGCAAAAGGCTGCTGATGAATTCTTTGTCGGAAATCTTTACCTGAACAGAAAATGCACTGGCGCTTTGGTTGGAGTGCATCCGTTTGGCGGCTTTAATATGAGCGGAACATGTTCTAAGGCAGGCGGATTTGATTACCTACTGCTTTTCATGCAGACAAAAATTGTTGCTGAAAAGAAATATAAATAACTACTGCGTGCCTGCCGGCACATTGCTATGAGCAAGACCTATGATGTAATTATAGCAGGCGCCGGAATAGTAGGTTTAGCATCAGGATTGAAGATCCTGGAAGCCAGACCGGGCTTAAAACTTCTGGTACTTGAAAAGGAAAACGGTCCGGCAATGCACCAGACAGGGCATAACAGCGGAGTAATTCACTCCGGTATCTATTATAAACCCGGAAGCCTGAAAGCTAAAAACTGCATTCATGGATACAACCTTCTTTTAAGTTTTTGCCGCAAAGAGGAAGTACCTTTTGAGATTTGCGGTAAGATAATAGCGGCTACTGATAAGAGTGAGTTTGCAGGCCTTGAAGCGATATATGAAAAAGGAATTGCCAACGGACTTTGTAATATCCGGAGGATAGATAAGGATGAATTAAAAGAGCTCGAACCTCACGCTAATGGCATTAAGGGAATTTACGTTCCGTATACAGGAATCATCGACTATAAAACAGTAGCTTCAAAGTACGCTGAGAAAATATTGACATATGGCGGGGAGATAAAATATGAAAATGAGATCACATCAGTTAAGCAGAAGAGTTCTTCATTTGAAGTTATCACAAAACATAGTTCTTTTAATACAAAAATTTTCATAAATTGCTGCGGACTTCAGTCTGATGAAGTTGCGAAGCAAACAGGAAGCCCGGTAAGCACAAGGATAATCCCGTTCAGGGGAGAGTATTACAAGTTAAAGCCTGAAAAGAATTATCTTGTGAAAAACCTGATTTACCCTGTTCCGGACCCGGCTTTTCCGTTTCTTGGTGTTCATTTCACCAGAATGTTAAATGGTGAAGTAGAAGCAGGTCCAAATGCAGTACTTTCGTTTAAGAAAGAAGGATACAATAAAACTAGTTTCAGCTTCAGTGATAGCTTCAGGACATTTACTTGGGGCGGATTTTATAAAATTGCAGCCCGGTATTATAAAACAGGATTTGGTGAGTTTTACAGGTCGTATAATAAGAAAGCATTCGTTAAGGCACTGCAAAGGCTCCTTCCTGAAATACAGGAAGAAGACCTCGTAAAGGGGGGTTCCGGAGTCCGTGCGCAGGCAGTTGATAAGAGCGGTAAGCTTATTGATGATTTTCTTATCAGCAGTACAGGGAATATAGTAAATGTAATTAACGCTCCCTCCCCTGCTGCTACATCAAGCCTGGCAATTGGAGAGACAATTTGTAATTTAATAAATAAATTTTTTATCTCATGAAAAACTCAATAAAGATCCTGACGGCACTGGCAGTACTTTTCGCTGTATTGAATTGCAGCAAGATCACTGAAAAAGTAGAACAAAAGGTCAATGAAAAAGTGAACGAAAAGATCGATGAGAACCTGAAGAAAATTGATTCTACGTTTGATAAGAATAAGATCGACTCGCTGATGCAATCGCTGGATTCCCTGAAAACGAAGTCTGATTCGCTTTTTGACGGCGAAAAAAAGAAGCTTGATAAGAAGAACAGGTAATATGAAATTACTTCAAATCTCAATACTTGTATTTATCATTGCAGCCGGACTCTCCGGGTGCGGAAAGAAGAACTTTGAAGATACTGATGCATATAAGGAGCTCATAAAACGCCAGGAAGAAACTGACAGGAAGATCGATTCGATCCGCAGGGAAAATTTCAGGCAGTTAAATGATACTGTTAACAATGCATTCAAAAAACAACTGGACTCACTCAAGAAGAGCACAGATTCACTGGAAAAAGAATTAGGAAGAAGCATAGAGAAGCTAAAAAAATCAAATAAATAATTAAAATTTACTACTACTCATGAAAATACACGAATACCAGGCTAAGCAGATATTACTGAAATACGGAGTACCGGTACAAAACGGCATCCCTATAAAAGATATTGCAGAGTTCGATCCCGCAATTGCAACACTTCAGTCACACGGGATAAATCAATACGTGGTCAAATCCCAGATCCACGCAGGGGGAAGAGGCAAAGGGACAATTTATAATCCGGCAAACAGAGATGAAGTTATCCTGGAAGGCGGAGTGAAGTTTACAACTGATGCAGCAAAAGCTAAGGAGTATGCACAGAAAATCCTCGGCAACCTGCTTGTAACACACCAGACAGGAAGCGAAGGCAAGATCGTAAAAACTTTATTCATAACCGAAGGACTGGATTATTCGCGCGAGTTCTATATAGGTATACTGCTTGACAGAACAATTGGCAGGAATGTGATAATGGCATCAACCGAAGGCGGTGTTGAAATTGAAAAAGTTGCCGCTGAAACCCCTGAAAAGATAATCAAAGAATGGATAGACCCAAATGTTGGATTCCAGACATTCCAGGCAAGAAGGCTCGCTTTCGGGCTGGGACTCTCCGGAGATGTGTTTAAAAATTTCATAACTTTCATCAAAACACTGTACAATGCATATGTTGAAAGTGATGCCTCACTGATAGAAATTAACCCGATGGCAATACTGAATGATAATAAGATAGTTGCGCTCGATGCCAAGATAACTCTGGATGATAACGCAATGTTCCGCCATCCTGACTACCCTGCCCTAAGGGATACAAATGAAGAAGATGCGCTGGAAGTTGAAGCTTCAAAATATGATCTGAATTATGTAAAGCTTGACGGTAACGTTGGCTGTATGGTCAACGGCGCGGGGCTTGCAATGGCAACTATGGATATAATAAAGCTCGCAGGCGGAGAGCCGGCAAACTTTCTGGATGTTGGGGGCGGAGCATCGATGGAAACAGTTGAAAACGGGTTTAAGATCATCCTTTCCGACCCGAATGTGAAGGCAATCCTTGTCAACATTTTCGGCGGAATTGTTAGATGCGATAGAGTAGCCGGCGGCATCATAGAAGCTGCCAAAAATATCAATATACATGTACCTCTGGTCGTGAGGCTCGCAGGTACAAATGCCGATATTGCAAAAAAAATGCTTGATGAATCGGGGTTAAATATTATCAGTGCACGGGGATTTAAGGATGCTGCTGAGAAGATAACCCGGGTATTATCTAATAAATAGATTTGACCGAACATACAGATAAATACGA
>JANWKI010000030.1 GCA_025451455.1 Ignavibacteria bacterium | reverse complement strand
TCATACTGAAGCTGAAGGAAGAAAAAAAGCTTTACAAAAAGGAAAAATTTGTTCACTCTTACCCGCATTGCTGGAGATGCCACTCGCCGCTGCTGTATTATGCCCGCGAAAGCTGGTATATCAATACGCCTTCTTATAAAGAGAAAATGATAAGGGAAAATAATGAAATTAACTGGTACCCCCCTGAAACCGGTTCGGGCAGATTCGGAAACTGGCTGGAGGAAAACCGTGACTGGGCGCTCTCCCGTGACAGGTACTGGGGAACACCGCTGCCTATCTGGGGCTGCGATTGTGATAACGACGCATGTAATTGTGAACAGAAATATACTGCTATCGGCTCAATTGAAGAACTGAAAGAAAAAGCAATAAACTTCAAAGAAGTTTATCCAAATGATAATGATATTGATCTTCACAAACCATATATTGATAAGATAAAGATCTATTGCGAAAAAGGTAAGTGTGAAATGACGCGAGTTACCGAAGTTATCGACGCATGGTACGATTCAGGCTCGATGCCTTTTGCGCAATTCCACTATCCGTTTGAAAATAAGGAACTCTTCGAAGAGAACTATCCCGCTGATTTCATTGCCGAAGGTGTCGACCAGACCCGCGGATGGTTCTACTCGCTTCATGCCATAGGTACCTTCCTCTTCGATAAGAAGGCTTATAAGAACCTGATAGTGAACGATATGATACTCGATGTGGACGGCAGGAAAATGTCCAAACACGTCGGCAATATTGTCAATCCGTTCGAGATGATGGATAAATACGGCTCCGATATTTTGAGATGGTATCTTATCAGCTCAAGCCCGCCGTGGCGCCCGAAGATGTTCAATGAAACCGATCTTGTTGAGATAAGAAATAAATTCTTCGATACTCTTATCAATACGTACAGGTTCTTTGTGCTGTACTGTAATCTGCTCGGAGTTTCAAAGGATGAACTTGTCTCAAACAGGGTTGATATCAAACAAAGGCCTGAGATCGACAGATGGATAATATCATCGTTTGAAAAAAACAAAATGCTGTATATTGACCTGATGGAATCATACCAGATAACTAAGGCATCCAGGATCCTGTCGGATTTTACAATTGATGATCTTTCAAACTGGTACATACGCAGGAACAGGAAGAGATTCCGCACACCGGAGAGTGATGAGGACAGAAGATCGGCATACCAGACATTATTCGAAGTACTGAGCGAACTGCTTAAACTGGTATCACCGGTTGCGCCGTTTCTTTCGGATATGCTTTACAGGAACCTGACCGGCGAAGAATCAGTCCACTTGAGTTACATTAATGAAAGTGAAGAGAATATTGATGCAGATCTTAACTACAATATGGATCTTGCAAAGAAGATAGTTACACTGGCCAGGTTTATGCGCGTTAAAAATGACCTTAAGACCAGGCAGCCCTTAAGGCAGATCCTTGTAGCAATATCCAATGACCTGGAGCGCGAAGCTGTTGAAAGCATGAAGGAAATTATCCTTGAGGAAGTTAATATCAAGGAGCTGAAATTCATCGATAAGTCCAGCAGTATTATCAGGAGAAAGGCTAAGCTGAATTTTAAAACTGCCGGCCCGAAATTCGGTAAAGACGTAAAGAAAGCACAGCAAATTGCAGATAAACTGCCGGCTGAAAATATAAATGAGCTCATGGCCTCGGGGAAAACTTCATTTGAAGCATTTGAATTTTCTTCCGAAGATGTGCTAATTTTTACCGAGAACATCGAGGGCTGGGTAATTGAATCTATCGATAACATTACCGTGGCAATTGATACATCGCTTGACGAAGAACTCATCAGCGAAGGCATTGCACGCGAGTTCATCAGCAAAGTGCAGAACATCCGCAAAGAAAAAGAAATGGATGTTAATGACAGGATAAGAATATTATTTACGGCTGAAAGTGACCTGGAAAAAATAATTGAAGGGCAGAAAAAATATATCTCCGAACAGACCATGGCCGATAATATGGAGCCCGGTAAGTCCGGCGGGTCAAACGGATATGAAGAGCTGAATATCAACGGAAGAACTTGCCGTGTATCTATCGAAAAGATATGATTTTATTTGATTTCTGGTGTTTAGCACAATAATTTTAGGTATATTTACAGTTTTCAGAATTGAATTTGTACAAAAGTTTTCACCCCGCCAAATAAGGCGGTTTCGGTAAGAATATTGATAAATTAAACCACAGCATAGAAAGATTTAACTATGGCTATCGCAAAAACAAAAAAGAAAGCAGCCGCAGTAAAAAAGACAGTGAAAAGCGCGGCCTTAAAAACAAAAAAGAATAACTCAGCCGGGCCTCTGAAAAAAGGAAACGCAAAGATGAAAAATAATGTCAGCAAAGTTATTAAACCGCTTAAGAAATCTGCCGCTATAAAATTCACAGATAAGAAACTTTCCCGGACTTATTTAAAGGATAGGGAGCTGAAATTCTTTAAGGAACTTATTATGGAGCAGAAAGCAGAAATACTTGAAAATGCAAGCAAGCTCAGAGAATCATTAATAGATAATGCGGGAGACTATGTAGGCGATAACTCGACGTTCTCCATGCATATGGCTGAGCAGGGGTCGGATGAAATGGAAAGAGAAAAGGCATATATGTTCGTCCAGAGGGATGAGAAACACCTGTTTTATCTTGAAAACGCACTTGAAAGGATCGCCAAGAAGACTTACGGTCTTTGTATTTCATGCGGCAGGCCCATAACCAAAGCCAGGCTCGAAGCAGTGCCTATTACATCTCACTGTATTAACTGCAAACAGAATTTATCCAGCTAATTATTATAAATAGATAATCATTGAGAGTATTATATGTAACTTTTATTGTCGTTATTTTTGACCAGGTAACTAAGTTTTTGATCAAAGGATTAAAAGTTGATTGGGCAGGGATAAATATACAGGGGATGCCGTACGGTTCCTCGAAACCGTTCATTGGAGATTTCATCAGGCTTACTTTTATCGAAAATCCCGGCATGGCATTTGGTATAGATGTAGGCCCTAAAATGTTCCTTACGGTTTTTACGATAGCAGCATCACTTTTTATATTGTTCTATATTTATAAGCACAGAAATGACGGATTGCTTATCAGGCTTTCTCTCGGGCTTATTCTGGCAGGTGCTATCGGCAACCTGATAGACAGAACATTTTACGGATTGATATATAAATACGCCGCACTGTTTAACGGAAAGGTAGTTGATTTCGTACAGGTTGAGTTTTGGGATTTTACAATTTTTGGCAGAACATATACAACCTGGCCGATATTTAATATCGCGGATGTTTCCGTCTCGGCAGGCTTTATTATCATTCTGTTATTTCATAACAGGATATTCAATACCAGGGAGCCTTCACCTGAAGGAACTGATGAACACTCCCCGCCTGTTGATGGCGAATATCCCGCTCAGCTGAATAATGGCAGCAGCCTGAACAGTTCAAATAATCAAGATCCGGTCTTACCGGATACATTAATAGATAATTCTCAAATTGAAGATACAGAGGAAAATGCTGTTCCGGGTCCCGGCAGGACAGGCGAAATTAAGAATTGATAAATATCTTGCCGGCCATATTGAGAACTCATCCCGTACAAAGATAAAAAATGCCATCAACGAAGGCTGTGTAGAAGTAAACGGCAGAATTATAAAAGCTAATTATGTTATCCTGCCAAATGATTCGATCGAAATTACCCTTCCGTACCTCCCCGAAAAAGAAGACGTTAAACCCGAAAACATTCCGCTTGATATTTTATATGAGGATAATTACCTCATGATAGTCAACAAACCGGCCGGTATGGTAACTCACCCCGCATATAAGAATTATTCCGGAACACTTGTGAATGCGCTGATGTATTACATGGGTGATGAAGGAGCATCACTCCCCAGGCTAAATGGTGATGAAGACGAAGGCGGGAATGAACGCGCAGGGATCGTTCACAGGCTTGATAAGCATACTTCGGGAATTATGGTAGTTGCCAAAGATGAAGATACACAGAGGAAGCTTTCAAAGCTCTTTTCAAGACATGATATTGAACGTGAGTACTGGGCAGTTGTCTGGGGGCACTTCAAAAGCAAAAAAGGGAGGATTGAAAAGCCTCTTGGCAGGAATCCGAAGGACAGGAAAAAATTTGCAATTGTTGAATCAGGTAAAATGGCTATAACCGATTATGAAGTTGAAAAGGAATTTGATTTTACCTCGCTTGTTAAGCTCAGGCTTCACACCGGCAGAACGCACCAGATTAGAGTACACATGTATTCAATGGGACACCCTGTTTTTGGTGATGTTGATTATGACGGAACCACACCTCACGGAATACAGCTTTCATCAAACATCAAACAGCGCATAAATAACCTGCTTGAGCTCATGCCCCGCCAGGCGCTCCACGCGAAGGTACTTGGATTCACCCACCCGATAACAAATAAACCTCTCCGGTTCGAAAGCGAACTGCCGGAAGATATGAATGCGCTGATTAAAAAGCTATGAGAGCTAGTAAGCTCATTAAAGTTTGTTAAGTTATGAATAGGAAAATATACTGGTATTGTTTTAAACGTCAATGCAGGGAATTTTATGAGCTGCTTGCATTATATAAGCTTATATCATGCAATTTAGAGGAATTCATGTCACATTTTACCGGAAAAAAATTTTATGACGACGAAATAAGAATCGGTGCAAAGTTACTATGGTACGGTGATGAAAAATTTTTAAATGAAACAGCCCTGTATCTTGAAGAAAAAGGATTCATAGATAAAGAATTTGGCTCATCCAAAGCCATGGAAAAACATTTTAAATATTCAGATAAACCAACTGTAATAAGTAAAAAATTCCACGAATCCTTGAAAGCCTTATTTCCCGAAACAACAGGATACAGATGCAAGACAAGATTGTATTATAAGGAAAGGAATAAAAAGTCAATCGATATTTTAATGTGGTGTCGGGACTTTCGTCCCGACAAATAATTCATTCACCGTTGTTGGTGCCGTGCCCTCTTGTGGAGTGGTTCTCACCAACAACATAATCAGGACCCTAAAACCAGCCTTTACAATTTCAATTCACGATAATTTTTGATATTTTTGAAGCATAATAAAACATTAACGGAGGTTTAAATGAAAAAATTATTCTTACTTTCAATTTTAATTATTGCTATCCAGTTTACTTCTGTCTTTGCCCAGACCTACAATGCACCCGAAATTCTATACTACAAATTCAATAACGGGGTTACAACTACGCCCAACTATGCCGTGCCGGGTGAGGGGACAAATCCCGCGGCCGTTAACGGACATACACTTGGCAATACCGGGCAATTTGATAGTGCGCTTGTCGGAATCGGCGGGTCCAGCACAACAAATTATGTTAATACCGGATGGAATATGAATCTTGGTATGTCAAGCTGGACTATCTCTCTCTGGATTAACAATATTCCGGCAACAGGAACAAATTATCTCTTTGGCAACGATATTACAACAAGTTTTAGGTGCTTCACCAATGGTGCGGCGGGAGTAGGAAATATAACTCTCCGCGGAAACGCGTTTACAAATGTTGATGTGACCGGAGTTCTCCCCGGTGCAAATGTTATTCATTTTGTCTACGATTCCGCTGCGACTAATGTTAAGACTTATGTGAACGGAGTATTTCAGTCAACGATAACCCAGAGTCCGCTTAACTTAAATGCTTCAGTTCCCTTTAAAGTGGGCGGTTACGGTACTTCAACAGCTATCGGTGTAGGCTGGCTGATAGATGAATTCAGGTTCTACAGAAGGGCGCTGACTGCCGGCGAAGTTGCCGCAACATGGAACAGGACACTACCGGTAACTTTATCCGGCGTTATCAACCAAAATACGGGCATTCCTTCTGCTTACGGACTTTCTCAGAATTACCCGAATCCTTTCAATCCCGTTACAAATATTGAGTATGCAATACCAGCTGCAGGTTATGTTGATTTAAAGGTGTTTGATATGCTTGGAAGGGAAGTTGAAACAATCGTAAACTCATTCCAGCAGGCTGGCAATTATAAAGCAGTGTTTGCAGGAAATAATCTTCCTAGCGGAGTTTATATGTATAAATTAACAGCAGGTGGTTTTATTGAAACGAAGAAGATGCTGATGATTAAATAAGTAGTTACTTAATCTGAAATCCTGAACGGGCGGGGATTCTCGTAAAATAGTAAATCTTGTCTGAAAGAACTTAGATCGAAATAGTTCTTTATATACTCTAAACCACGGTTACGAAGCCGTGGTTTTTGTTTAAAGTGAGATGTAAAATATAACATGGAGAGTTAACATTGGGACCTTATGAATTTTTAAAATACTCAAAAATCTTCTAATTTTGAGGAAAATCAGATTTATGCTGTCTAATTCTTTGAAAATACAATTATATTTGTATATCAACCCTAATTAACGGAGGTATAAAATGAAACTGAGGTATATTTTCATAATTTGTTTTTTGATTTTTTCATCACACCAGCTTTTACAATCTCAACCCAAAACAATCAGGCATATCAACATTAGCAGAGACGGCGAATCAGACCAGAAACAGGTTGTGAGTAAAATTTTTTACGACCGCCCAATCCAGCTTGAAGGTTCAAAACTTACCGGGGATTATGTCATCGGTCCCGAGATTACAATTCCGGGTGCAACCGGATTTTATGACTACCAGACAAACGGCGAATGTAAGCATTACATCAACAGGTTTTCGGGAAATATTATGAGTGCGATCTATATGACCGCAACAGATTCCATGGATATCAGTAATTCAAGAAGAACAGTTTATTGCATAAGCTCAAACGACGGAAACACATGGGATTTTCTCGGTCAGGTACCGTCAAATTTGCGAAGCGGCTTTCCTTCATTAACAACTTATAATGGAGAGGCTGTAATCTGCAATCATTATTTGGTTGGAGGCCAGTTGAGAGGTGTTTTGGCGCTTGATCTTGCACCCCTGGTTGGCTCTTTTAATTTTTATAATGCCCCATACAATATTGCCTGGCCCGGATGCGCCAGGTTTTCAAATGGTATGATCCTGGTTGCGGGGGAAACTTACAGTGCTTCTGCTACTACAGATACTGGAATTGTTACGATTTTCAACGCCGTAACCCACACTTTTTCCAATACTACCAGATTCACAAGTAATGCAACCAGCCAGCTTAACATGAGATGGACATATGCTGCCGGGCCAAACGGCAAGGCTCTGTATCTTCTCAATCCTCTGAGTGATGTTGGAGGAAACGGCGGATATAACAGAATGTTCATTTCATTTACAACCAATTACGGAGTAAACTGGACGACCCCTATGGTGGAGTTTTATAATCCGCAAATATTACTGGGTGAGATGGCAATACCATTTTTCGGGCTGGATGCGATATATGATTCGTCGGGTAATTATTATGTCGCATTCAATACAACTAATGCACTTGGCGAATATGGTTCTGCAAGGTTATGGGTCTCGAAGAATGGCGGAACTCCTGTTTTGGTTGCTCAGCATATTGGATTAAACGGAATTCCTGAAGCTGGTTCAACACTAATTTTTGCACAGGCTGGTATAAGTACAATTGATCACCCCAGTCTTTCAATTTCTTCAGATGGTGCAATGCTTTATGTAGCTTATGGTGTAACATATCAGAATGATTCATTAAATGGCTACAATAAAAGTCATATTTACATAAGTGTATCATTGACAAGCAGCCTGCAGTTCGCTCCTCCGCTTAAGGTAACTAATTCAGGTCCGGGCTCATTTGATGAGAGATATGTAAGTATCGCTCAAACTACTCCATTTTTAGGCGGAGCACAGGGAAGGACAGTTTACATGGTTTATCAAAAAGACCCACAGCCCGGAAGCAGTGCTTTCAATGACGCTGCTCCTTTATCAAGGGCATCGCTTATTTTCAGAAAAATTTCAGATTTTTCATATCCGGTTGGCATTGGCAGTAACAACAATATTCCGCTTGAGATGAAATTAGAACAAAATTATCCAAATCCTTTTAATCCTGTAACTAATATTGAGTATGCAATTCCAACTTCGGGTTATGTCGAGTTAAAAGTATATGATATGCTCGGCCGAGAAGTTGAAACGCTGGTAAATTCAATTCAAAAGGCAGGTAATTATAATGTGGTTTTCACGGGAAAAAATCTTCCAAGCGGAGTTTATATGTATAAGCTTTCTGTGGGGAATTTTGTTGAAACGAAGAAGATGTTGATGATTAAGTAACTTGTTACTTTATTCTGAAATCCCGCACGGGCGGGGGCTGTTTGTGAAGTGATAATTGATTAAGTAGTCCCTGCCTGCAGCAGACAGGCAGAGACCTCGGGAATTTTGATAAAATAACGATTTTGTAATATCAACCTTAACATACAGAAGTATAAAATGAAACTGAGGTATATTTTAATATTATATTTTTTGTTTTTTTCATCATATCAACTTTTAAAGTCACAAACCAGAATAAATAAAGTTAGCGACAGCAAAAGAGACGGTGAATCAATGCAGGTCCAGCCTGTGAGCAAGATTTTTTATGACCGTCCAATCCGGCTTGAATGTTCAAAACTTACCGGGGATTATTTCATCGGCCCCGAAATTGCTATTCCCGGAGCAACGGGATTTTATGATTACCAGACAAACGGAGAATGTAAACATTACATCAACAGGTATGACAATGTAACCTTGAGCGCTGTTTATATGACCTCAACCGATTCCATGAATATCTCAAACTCAATGAGAACAATATACAGCGGGAGCTTTGATGAGGGAGCCGAGTGGTTTCTTATTACCCCGGTTCCTTTTGATTTGCAAACCGGTTTTCCTTCATTAACAGCATATAACGGCAGAGCTGTAATATGCAATCATGATATCATTTCCGGAAAAACAAATCTCTCGATCGACCTTCTCCCCCTGATAGGTTCATTTTCATCATTTGAGCTTCCGTATACTTTTGGATGGCCGGGATGCGGGAGATTTTCAGATGATATGATTATGATTGCAGGGGAATTAATTAATAATGGTACAGTTACAGATACGGGAATTGTGACAATTTTCAATCCGGTAACGCACCTGTTTTCCAATACTACCAGATTCAGAAGTAATGCATCCAGCCAGGTTAATATGAGATGGACATACGCTGCAGGTCCAAACGGTAAAGCTTTATACCTGCTGAATCCCATAAGTGATGTTGGCGGCAATGGCGGGTATAATAGAATGTTCATTGCATTAACAACTGATCATGGTGTTACATGGTCCAGCCCTATGCTTGAGTTTTTTAATCCACAGGTATTATTGGGTGAAATGGCAATACCGTTCTATGGCCTGGATGCAATATATGATTCTTTTGGGAATTATTATGTCGCATTCAATACAACTAATACACTTGGCGAGTATGGTTCTGCAAGGTTATGGGTCTCGAAGAATGGCGGAACTCCGGTTTTGGTTGCGCAGCATAATGGATTAAACGGAATTCCTGAAGCTGCTTCAACTCTTTTGCGTCCCCAAGCCGGATTATGCACTATTGATCATCCCAGTTTGTCCGTTTCAAATGACGGTGAGAAACTTTATGTAGCTTATGGTGTTATTTTTCAGAATGATACCTTGAACGGGTTTAATAAAAGTCATATTTATTTAAGTTATGCAAATACCAGCGATATGCAGTTCAACAGCATACCCATTAAAGTCACGAATTCAGGTCCGGCATCATTTGATGAAAGATATGTAAGTATAGCCCAAACTACTCCGGATTTGGGCGGAGCACTGGGAAGGACAGTTTATATGGTTTACCAGAAGGACCCCCAGCCGGGAAGCAGTTCATTCAATGACCAGGCCCCAATTTCGCGGGCATCACTCGTCTTCAGAACTATTTCCGGTTTGCCTTATATTATTGATGGAATTGGAGCAAACAATAGTATTCCTCTTGAAATGAAACTGCAGCAGAATTATCCAAATCCCTTTAACCCGGTTACTGTTATTGAGTATTCAATCCCCAAAGGCAGTAACGTTGAGTTAAAGGTGTATGATATGCTCGGCAGGGAAGTTGAAATACTGGTGAATTCTTTCCTGAGAGCAGGTTATTACAAAGCAGAGTTTACCGGAAAAGATATGCCAAGCGGAGTTTACATGTACAAACTCTCAGCTGGGAATTTTGTTGAGACAAAGAAAATGCTGCTTGTGAAATAACAACATTGTAATATTCCTTTGCGAGCGAAGCGAAGCAATCTCATGAGGTAATTCCATAAATTTTCTCATTGTTGAGAAAGATTCACTCCACAGGTGCTTTCCCGGCTCAGGTGTGAGCTCTACAAACTTCGCTAATAAGAAGAGAAATTTCCAGAAATTCTTTATCCTTGAATGAATTTCTGATTTCCGCTATATTTGCGTTTTACAGCAAGTTCAGCCGGAGTAGCTCAGGTGGTTAGAGCGTCGGAATCATAATCCGCAGGTCGGGGGTTCAAGTCCCTCCTCCGGTACAATTAACCTATTTAAATTCTTCGGAAAATGGAGAAAAACGGCAGAAAATAGCGCCTGTTTTAAAACCGGCTGTAGTGGCATTTTTTTGTTGCCGCTAGTCTGCATAAAGTCAATTTCAATTGCGAAACTTTGACGCAAAAATTAAGGCTGACCTTCATACTCATACTCACTATTCTGATGGTTACCATACACCTGAGGAGCTGATAATAAGGGCAAAAGAAGCAGGCCTTTCTTATCTGGCTATCACTGATCATGATAATGTTGATGCAATTGAAGAAGCCATAGAGATCGGCAAAGCACACTCAATTGAAATAATTCCGGGTGTGGAAATAAGCGCCGAGCATAAAGGAAGAGAAACCCACATCCTTGCATATTACTTCGACTACAAAAATGAGGAGCTGCTGGATTACCTTCAGAATTTCCGTAAGGAAAGAATGAAACGCGCCATTAAGATAGTTGAAAAACTTAATGAGCTTGATGTTCCGCTTCAGCTTGAAGATGTCCTTTCACGCGTAAAAGGCAATGCATCCATTGGCAGGCCGCATATTGCAATAGCACTTGCGGAAGGAAATTTTGTCAACAGCTATTACGATTCTTTCAGCAAGTATATTGGCGACGATAAACCCGCATATGTAAAAAAACCGAATATCTCAAGCCGTGAAGCTATCAAGCTTATTAACAGGTGCGGGGGACTCTCTTTCATAGCACACCCGGGAAAAAGTTTAAGGAATAACAATACACTCTTTGAGCTTATTGAATTCGGCATTGACGGGATCGAGGTCATTCACCCTTCACACAACGAAAGTGATATAGATTACTTTAAAGATATTACAAGCCAGTACTTTTTGCTTGAAAGCGGCGGCAGTGATTTTCACGGCGGAAGAATTAACGATGTATCGATATTGGGAAGATTTTATACCACTGAACAAAATCTCGCTGCTATGAAAAACCGCCTGTTTGCAGCATAAAATTATTTAATCATGGGAAAGATCAAAAAAACAAAATCGGGCAAAATAGCAATAATTGTAAGCAGGTATAATGAAGATGTTTCCGGCGGATTGCTGAGCGGCGCTTTGGAATACCTGAAGGAAATTGATTTCGATAAAAAAAACATCAGTGTTTTCCGCTGCCCGGGAGCATTCGAAATTCCGCTTACTGCAAAACATTTATGCCGGTCAGGGAAATACTGCGGTATTATATGCCTTGGAGCTGTAATAAAAGGAGAAACCGCTCATTTTGAGTATATATCAGAGGCTGTAACCTCAGGCATTGCACAGCTAAATTTAGATTTCGGAATTCCGGTAACCTTTGGTGTGCTTACCAGTTACACCGAAGAGCAGGCTGTAAAACGTTCATCAAAAGATTCGCATAACAAAGGCAGGGAAGCCGCAAGCGCTGCCGTTGAAATGATAAAACTGCTGAAGGAAATTTGATTTGTCGAGAATGAAAAGTCCCCCTTGAGAAGGGGGATTTAGGGGGATTTCTAAATTAACTTTACCTCAAAACAACTTTAATCCAGATTGTCTATTGAAACAAACCAGGATAAATAAATTATTCAATATCGAACTGCCGATAATTCAGGCAGGAATGGTTTGGACTTCCGGATGGAGGCTTGCCTCGTCGGTATCTGAATGCGGCTGCCTCGGACTCATCGGCGCAGGTTCAATGAAACCTGAACTCCTTCGGGAACATATACAAAAGCTCAGGAAATATTTTAAGGAAAACCAAATCACAAAGCCCTTTGGAGTTAATATTCCGCTATCACGCGGAGATGTTGATGAACTTATTAAAACTGCTGTTGATGAAAAAGTTGAAATCGTCTTTACTTCTGCCGGGAACCCCAAAATGCATGCAGGTAAATTCAAAGAAAGAGGTATTACACTCGTTCATGTAATTGCATCTGTGAAGCATGCCCTGAAAGCTCAGGATTCCGGCTGTGATGCAGTTGTTGCCGAAGGATTTGAAGCAGGAGGGCATAACGGTTTTGATGAGATCACCACATTTTGCCTCGTTCCCCAGGTTGCGGATGCTCTTGAAATTCCAGTAATAGCAGCAGGTGGAATTGCCGATGGAAGACAGATCATGGCTGCAATGGCTTTGGGTGCTGAAGGCGTACAAATTGGCACCCGGTTTGCTGCTACACTTGAAGCATCAAGCTCAGAGGCTTTCAAGCAAAAAATTGTAGAAGCAAAAGATGACTCAACAGCACTGGTCATGAAAAAACTCAACCCGGTCAGGCTGTATAAGAACAGGTTTGCAAATGAAGTAATTGAAGCCGAAAACAGAGGAGCCAGCCCGGAAGAGTTGAAGGAATTGCTGGGCAAAAAACGTGAAATGAGGGGCATTTTCGAGGGAAATCTGGATGAAGGTGAGCTTGAAATGGGTCAATCCTCCGGCCTGGTAAGCGATATAAAGAGCGTTAAAGATGTTGTTAATGACCTGATTCAGCAATACCAAAAAGCAGCACATAACCTAAAGGGTTAACCTAAGTCCCGATTCCCTTAAATGTGAATTGATTTCCAAGTTAAAATAGATTACTTTTCTGCATTCTACGCAGCACATTTTCAAGGTGAATTTTCCAACCTAAACTATAATGGAGGTCACAAATGAAAAAAATCTTTCTTATTATTCCTCTCATTTTCGTATTTCTGCATTTCATGCCTGAAAGTGACGGACCCGGTGTCTGGACCCAGACACTTTTTGCAACCGGTCCTATTTGGCAGGAATGTATTGTATTCAATTCAAATAACCAGCAAATTATGTATGCCGGCAGCACTACTACCGGGATCTGGAAAAGTTCGAACGGTGGTGTGAACTGGGCACAGTCAAACGGAGGTTTGACAAACCTTTCTGTGCAGTCGCTTGCTATAAGTAAATCCAACCCGGACATTTTGTATTGCGGTACAAGTTCGGCAGGCGGCGGCGCCGGAATGTATAAATCCACAAACTCAGGTCTTAACTGGACACAGATCAATTCAGGTATCGTTGAAGCATTGATAAGCATACAGGCAATTGCTATAGACCCTCTTAATCCTTCAATAGCATATATTGCCGTGTTTGAAGCAACTGTTGATGCTGTACAGGGACTTTACAAAACCACCAATGGCGGTACTACATGGGTACCCTCTAACACTGGCATTGGTGTAGTTAAAAATATTCTTTCAATAGTAATCAACCCGTTAAACGTAAATGTCATATATTGCGGAACTTCATTCGGAGTTACTTCACAAACGGGGCCCGTCCATATTTATAAAAGCAATAATGCTGCCGCTTCATGGACTGATATGAGCAGTGGTCTGCCAGCTTTAGGAACCGATCTGAACCCGGTAAGATCAATGTCCATGAGCAACACTGATACCACCAGGATACTTGCAGGGTTATTCCAGAATACACTGACAGGGGGAGCATTCCTCACGACAAACGGCGGAACAACATGGGTCAGGCAAAGCACCGGCATTCCAAATGTTATCGGAGTTCAGATAAGAAGTGTTCTTATCAGACCGGGTACAACAACTGAATTCTATGCAGGGCTTGATAATGTTACAACCGGCGGAGTATATAAAACTACAAATGCCGGAGTTACATGGACGGAATTTAACGGCGGCTCAATGCTTGCAACATGTGTTGTGAGAGCGCTTACATTCAGAACATCCCCGGATTCGACTCTCTTTGCAGGGGTTGCCGGCGCTACCGCACAGGGCGGACATGAATACAGTATCCCCCTTGTCGGTATAAACGACCCGAATACGGGTATCCCGACGGAATATAATTTATCTCAGAATTATCCAAATCCTTTTAACCCGACAACTGTGATAAACTATGCATTGCCAAAAGCATCATTCGTAACTCTGAAGATTTATGATATTTCAGGCAGGGAAGTTAGCACTTTAGTTAACGAAGAAAAATCCACTGGCTATTATAACGTTACATTTAATGCAGGCGGACTTTCAAGCGGAGTGTATTTTTATAAGCTTACAGCAGGCGATTTTACCCAGAGCAGAAAATTGAATCTGGTGAAATAGTTTAACGGTATAAGCAGCAAGGTTTTTTATTTTATCCCCTCTGTAATAAGAGGGGATTTTTTATTTTTTATATATCATCAATTTTCAGTAAATTTGTGTAATAACAATATTATTACCTGTTAGAAGGCACTAGTTGTTGTCCGCCCGGCGGATTATCACCACAGTAAAAAACTCAAATATTACTAAACAGCACCCTTTGTTGGTGTTATCACCATCAAAGAATACAACAAAAGAGTACTTAATGAAAGACACTATTCGTATAGCATCCGGACAGGGTTTCTGGGGAGATTTGATAGACGCGCCTGTTCACCAGGCTTCAAAAGGACCGATCGATTATCTTATGATGGATTATCTCGCTGAAGTAACAATGTCCATACTACAAAAACAGAAGCTTAAAGACCCGGCTTTCGGCTATGCACGCGATATTCCCCCCTTAATGAACAGGCTGCTTCCATTAATAAAAGAAAAAAAGTTTAAAGTTGTTACAAACGGCGGTGGAGTGAATCCCTTAGCCTGCCGCGATGCAGTTTTTGCTGTTGCAAAAAAACTTGGTATCAGCGGACTTAAGATCGGCGTAGTGATGGGCGATAATATCCTTGATAATATCGATAGCCTCATCAAAGAAGGCGTTACACTTAACAATATGGAAACTGGGGAGAGTGTTGTTACAGTAAAAGAGAAATTGCTCAGCGCAAATGTTTATTTTGGTGCTGCGCCGATAGTTGAAGCACTGAAGCAGGGTGCCGATATTGTCATTACAGGCAGAGTTACCGATACAGGTTTAACGCTTGGACCGATGATACATGAATTCGGATGGAGCATGAATGACTGGAATAAAATGGCAGCGGGTACAGTTGCAGGGCATATTATTGAGTGCGGCGGACAGGCCAGCGGCGGTAATTTCCTGGGTGACTGGGAAAGCGTCCCTGATCTTGCGAGAATTGGTTTCCCGATAGTCGAAGCTCACAAAGACGGCACATTCTATATCACCAAGCATGATAATACAGGCGGACTTGTTTCGAACGAAACCGTGAGCGAACAGCTTTTGTATGAAATAGGCGACCCGAAAGATTATATTACACCTGATTGCATTGCAGATTTTACCTCAATTCACCTTGAAGCAGCAGGTAAAGACCGCGTAAAAGTATACGGCATTACCGGGCTTCCTGCAACTGAATTCTACAAAGTCTCAATGTCTTATGATGACGGATTCAGCGCATTTACGACACTTACTTACTCTGCCCCTGAAGCTTTGAAAAAAGCAGAAGCAGGAGACAGGATACTCAGAACAAGATTAGATGACCTTGGGCTGAAATTCGAAGAGATAAGAACTGAATTCCTTGGATATAACAGCTGCCACGGGCCGCTTGTGAAACGGCGTGATGACCTGAGTGAAGTAGTGCTGAGAGTCGGTGTTCGTTCAAAGGAAAAAGCGACAATTGAACGATTCAGCAAGGAAATTGCGCCGTTAATATTAACCGGACCGCCAAGTGTTACCGGATTTGCAGGCGGCAGGCCGAAACCATCCGATGTTGTTGCATACTGGCCGGCGCTTATTCCGAAAAAGAAGGTAACACCCGTTGTAATTGTTGAAGGAATTTGAAAATGTGAAACTTGAAACGTCAAAAGTGAAACGTCAAACGTGAAAAGCAAACGTGAAAAGTATAAAAGCAAAAAAAAGATTTAAAATGAGACAAATAAATAATAACCCCAAACAAAAGATATAAAAACAAATCATGAAAAAAATAATCGTCATCGGTGCTTCGGGTCAGATAGGCTCCGAGCTTACCATGGAATTAAGAAACCGCTTCGGCAACGATAATGTCATAGCCGGCGATATAAAAAACGCTTCACATGATGTAATGAACTCCGGACCCTTTGAGATAATTGATGTTATGAACGAAAACCGGCTGGAAGAGATCATAAGGCTCCATAACATTGACCAGGTCTACCTGCTTGCCGCAATGCTCTCCGGTAATGCAGAAAAAAATCCGAAGAAGGCATGGGAGCTGAATATGAAGAGCCTTCTTTCTATTTTAGACATGGCAAAAAGCGGGGGACTGCTTAAAAAAGTTTTCTGGCCAAGCTCTATTGCAGTTTTCGGACCGACAACTCCCAGGGAAAATACACCCCAGCTTACAATTATGGAACCCTCGACTGTTTACGGAATAAGCAAACAGGCAGGGGAGAGGTGGTGCGAATATTATTTCAATAAATACGGCGTTGATGTGCGAAGCGTGCGCTACCCCGGGCTTATCAGCTACAAAACCGAAGCCGGCGGCGGTACTACTGATTATGCAGTTGAGATATTTTACGAAGCGATAAAAAGCGGAAAGTATGAATGCTTCCTGAAAGAAAATACCGCGCTGCCCATGATGTTCATGCCCGATGCTATCAGGGGTACAATTGATCTTATGGAATCAGACCCTGCAAAGGTTAAGATACGTTCAAGCTATAATTTAAGCGGAATTTCATTTACTCCAAAGGAACTTGCCGGGGAGATAAAAAAACACATTCCGGAATTTACTGTTACATATAAACCCGATTTCCGCCAGCAGATAGCCGAGTCATGGCCTGCAAGCATTGATGATTCCGATGCCCGTGCCGACTGGGGCTGGAATTGTGAATACAACCTTGCTTCAATGACGGAAATTATGTTAAGGGAAGTTAAGAAGAAACTTGATCTGGTACAGGTAACACTTTAAGGACGGATCTATTAGCTCCCCTCCTTTCAAAAGGAGGGGAGTTTGTGTTGCTTTCTGATATAATAAAAAAAGGACGCTATATGTGTCACTGAAAAACAAACCCACTTTTAGCTCTTAACTGAAAGTCACACCAGCGAACGCTGGTGTCTAGATTGTAATATTTGAATTCATGATTGATTGAAGCCTGCACGATATCTTCAAGTAGCGCAATTCAAGATGTTCTCATTTCGTACATTTCCGCTTCTGGAATAATTGTCCTCTAGATTCCAGCCTGCGCTGGAATGACAGGTGAATCTATCAAGACACAAAAACTATGAATACGCAGAAAGCTGATTCTCCCGCATTATGCTGCGTCCTTAGGCTACTTATTTTTTTCGTAGCTCTTCAGAAAATCCAGTAGAGCGGCATTGAACTCTTCGGGATTTTCCATATTGGAAAGATGTCCCGCATTTGCGATTATCTTAAGATCAGAATTCTTAGTCTTGCCGTAAATTATCTTAGAGAACTCCGGCGGTGTGAGCCTGTCTTCCTTCCCGACAATTACAAGTGTTTTTATATCAAGCCTCTCAAGAAATTCTGTCGTATCCGTTCTTGCGGCAAGTGTTAATAACGCGCCGGTAATTGTTTCATTTTTCTGCCAGCCGATCATTTTCTTCAGGAATTCCACAAGCTCAGGTTTTTCATTATAATTCGTTTCGCTTAAAGCGCCCTTAATGAAATTTTCTGTGAACTGCTCTCTTTGCCCGCCCTTTATCATCTTGATCTGATCTGCCCGGGCATGCTTTGTAGGGTTGTTATCAGCTTCGGCTTTTGTATCGGCCAGGATCGCACCTTTGAACTTGCTCTGGTACAGCTCAAGCGCACGTAATGTAATGTATCCGCCCATTGAAAGCCCGCATACAACGGGTTTTTCCAGCTTAAGGCTGTCAACAATAGAGATAAGATCGCTTACGTGTGTATCCATTGTAAAATGCCCGTCGCCAAGCTCGCTGTACCCAAAGCTTCTAAGGTCATAAACCACCACTCTGTATCTATCCTGCAGCGCTTCTGCCTGTTTATCCCACATCCTGCTGCATAGCGGGAATGCATGAATGAAAATTATTGCCTGTTTATTATCCTCTCCGAATTCAATTACATTAAGCCCCCTGATAGTATGTTTCTTCATTTTCTTCGGTTCGCTCTTTTTGATCTCAATATTCTCCGCGGGCTTTTCTTGCGCTGCGGGCTGAGCGGTAACTTCGGGCTGAACCTTAACTTCCGGCTGAACGGTAACTTCGGGCTGAACCTTAACTTCGGGCTGAATTATTGCTTCAGGCTTATTCAATGGTTCCGGCTGTACTTTTTCTGTTTCAGCTGGTGTCTTTTCGGCTTCCTGTGGAATCTTCTCAGCTTCCAGTTCGGCAAACAAACTTCTCAAATATTTCAGCTC
>JANWKI010000029.1 GCA_025451455.1 Ignavibacteria bacterium | reverse complement strand
GGTTACGTGTGGCAGGTTGGCATACTGGCAGCGCTTTCGGATTTCCATCCGCACCTCTCAATGGTATGGGGCTCTGATATTCTTACAGAGCCGGATAAGAGTTTTATCATAAAGAGGCTTGTGAAAAAAGTTATGACTACCTGCGACCACGTGCAGTGTGATGCTGAATTTGTCAAGCAAAAAATTATGGGTGATTATCACCAGCCAGCAGAGAAGATAACCGTTTTTCCGTGGGGAATTGACCTGGAACAGTTTAAAAAGACAGACAAAGAAGTTGCGCGGAAAAAACTGAATATCGAAAAAGAAAAATTTGTTATAATTTTTAACCGGTATCTTGAAACGGTTTACGGCGTGAAGGACCTGCTTGAAGGATACAAAAAATTCTCCGAAGGCAAAGATGATGTACTTCTCCTAATGCTTTCTGACGGGCAGCTTAAGAACAATGTATTGAAATTCGTAACAGAGAACAGCCTCGATGGCAAAGTAACGATTATTGGCAGGGTTGCAAACAGCGAGCTTCCCTCATTTTTGAACGCTTCTGATATATATGTATCTCCCTCTCTAAGTGACGGAGCATCGCTCTCACTTCTTGAAGCTATGGCATGCGGAACAGGACTTGTTGTAACCGATGTACCCTCGATAAAAGAATGGGTAAACGAAGAAAACGGACTAATGGTTAAAAAAGATTCTCCCGGTGAAATTACCGGGGCAATGGAAAAATATTATTACGATAGAACGCTTGCTGCCCGGCATGGTGCATTAAACGCTTCAATTGCATCCCAAAGAGCCAATTGGGATTTGAATTACTTAAAGCTCAAAGAAATTTACGATAATCTGGTTTCAGCATGAAAGATTTGACTATTAAGACCATAAAAAAGAAAAATGAAAATAGGAAAAAAATAACCATTGCCTGCATTGCAGGCGCGCGCCCTAACTTTATCAAAATAGCCCCGCTTATCAAGGAACTCTCGAAAGTAAAGAGATTCAGAACTATATTAATACACACAGGGCAGCATTATGACAGCGCAATGTCTGATATATTCTTTAAGGAGTTAAATATAAAGAAGCCCGAAATCAGCATCATATCCGGCCCGGGTTCACATTCAGAGCAAACCGGGAAAATAATGACCGGACTTGAAAAAGAATTTACGGAATTAAAACCGGATCTGGCAATTGTTGTAGGCGATGTTAACTCTACTCTCTCTGCCGCGCTGGTTACATCGAAGATGAACATACCGCTTGCCCATGTTGAAGCCGGCTTAAGATCATATGACAGGAATATGCCCGAAGAAATTAACCGCATTGTTACAGACAGGCTTTCGAATTATCTTTTCACTCCTTCGCGTGATGCAGGAAGGAATCTGCTTAAAGAGGGAATTGATAAGAATAAGATCTATTTTACAGGCAATATTATGATTGATACCCTTGTGAAATTTCTAAAGAAGTCAGGTACGGGCACAGTTCTGAAAAAATACGGTTTGAAGAAGAAGGGATTCTGCCTGATTACTCTTCACAGGCCCTCGAATGTAGACGAAAAAACCGTACTGGAAAAAATTGCAAAGGCTATCAGGAAAATATCAGGTTCAACAAAGGTCATTTTCCCTGTACACCCAAGGACTGCCCTTAAGATCAAGGATTTTCATCTCGGGCAATATTTTACTCCTCCCGGAGTTTTGATGACTGAACCGATCGGGTATATTGAAACAATTGCTCTGATATCTACTGCAAAGCTTGTCATTACTGATTCAGGCGGATTGCAGGAAGAAACTACCTATCTGAAGGTTCCTTGCTTAACACTCCGTGAAAATACGGAGAGACCCGTAACAGCAACAATAGGAACAAATACCATAGTGGGAACCAATACGGTATTTCTTTTGAAAAAATTCAAGGAGATATTGGCCGGGAAATACCGGAAAGGAAAACTTCCCGAATACTGGGACGGTAAAACTGCCCAAAGAATAACAAAGATCTTAAAGAAAAAGCTGCTTTAGACCGGTTTAATATGATATGGTTTGACCTCGATAATTCGCCGCACGTTCCCCTTTTTGCCCCTGTATTTCGGGAGCTTGAAAAAAGAAATATATCATTTGATGTAACGGCAAGGGATTTTGCGCAGACAATCGACCTTTTAGAAATGCGCGGCATTCCACACACTGCAATTGGCAGGCATGGCGGCAAGAGCAAGATAAAAAAAATTTTGAACCTGATGGAACGCTCGCGTGATTTAAAGAAGTATATTAAGAACAGGCCACAGGGGCAGGAAGCTATTGATCTTGCAGTAAGCCATGGCTCACGAACACAGCTTGTTGCCGCAAGCGGCATGAAAATAAGATCGCTCTTAATGATGGATTATGAATACACTGAAACGCGGATATTTAACCGGTATGCTGATCACATTCTGGTACCGGATATTATTCCTTCCGGCAGGCTCAGTTCTGCAGGAATAAACCTGAAGAAGGTGATAAGATATAATGGTTTTAAGGAAGAACTTTATCTGGGAACGTTTATATCCGATGAAAGTTTCAGAAGTTCCCTGGGAATTGGTGATGGCGCAGTACTTGCAGTTATCCGCCCGCCCGGAATGCTTGGAAATTACCATGACAGCAGGAGCGAAACACTTCTTATTGAAGCAATTGAATATTTTGCATCTTTTGAAAATTGTGTGATACTGATAACAAGCCGCTCGCAAAAAGACAGGGATTTCATAAACGAAAATGTAAAGGATAAAAGCTCGGTCCGGTTCCTTGAAAAAGCTGTGGATGGGCTCCAGCTTCTCAGTACAGCGGATATTGTTCTCAGCGGCGGCGGTACTATGAACAGGGAATCAGCTTTAATTGGTACAAAGACATACAGTATTTTCACAGGGAAAAAGCCTTACCTGGATGAGCACCTTGAGTCAATTGGAAGGCTTACGTTTATTAACAGCAAGAAGGATATTTCGCAGATAAAAGTTGAGCGCGCCCGTGAAAAAACACCATTCACCTTTAATAAAAATATTGCTGGTGAAGTAACGGATATTATTGTGAGCTTATTGAAATATGTATAATGATCAATGAGTAATGATAAAAAAGAAAAACCGGATTTACTGCTGCTTCACGGAGCGCTTGGTGCGAAAACGCAGTTCGAAAAACTTGAAACAATCCTTGGGGAGAGCTTTAACGTTTACACAATGAATTTTTCGGGGCATGGCGGCAGCCCCATACCAAAGGAGCCTTTCAGTATTGAATTGTTCGCAGAAGATATATTGAAATTCCTTGATTCCCGTGGGATTGGCTCAATAAACGTATTTGGGTACAGCATGGGAGGTTACGCTGCAATATATCTTGCCAAAGTTCACCCGGATAGAATTAAGAAAATATTTACGCTTGCAACAAAGTTCGAGTGGACTGAAGAAATTTCTGCACAGGAAGTTTTGATGCTTGATGCTGAGAAGATAAAAGAGAAGGTCCCTGTATTTGCTCGGGAGCTTTTTATCAGGCATGGTTTTCCTGGCTGGAAAACTGTGCTGGTAAAAACTGCAGAAATGATGATTAATTTGGGTAAAAACAATATTTTAAAGAAGGATGATTTCGGGGAAATTGCGCATGAAATACTTGTTGGAATTGGCGACAGGGATAAGATGGTAACGCTTGAAGAAACTATTTCTGTTTACCGAAAGCTAAGAAATGGAAGGCTTCTTGTTTTGCCTTCAACTTCACATCCGCTTGAGCAGGTTGATGCCGGAAGGCTGGTGAGTGAAATGGTAAGTAACTTTAAGAAATGATTTTCCAGCAAACTGATCATTTTTTTCAAAAGGATACCTCGACATTCTGATCAACCCTTAAAACCGAACTTTGATAGAAATATTTCTTGTATTTTTCACGCACGATATCTATTTCCAGAGAAAGCTCAGGGGTCATTTCATTAACTGAAATTATCACCTTTGATCTTTCAGTAATTATTCCGCCCGGCTCCTCGAACCATTTACCTCCGGCATCAATTGTTGTGAGCCCGGAGTGAAAGACTTTTGTAATTACCGAGTCTTCAAATGCCTTCCACTCCTCAGCCGAGATCTCATTCCCGTCAGGCTTCGATTGCCCGAAATAAAGCTCTGTTTTAACATAACCTGCCGGTCTCTCAGTAAAAGCATAGAACAGAGTAAACGATACAGCAAAAATAGCTGCTGCTAAGAGTAATTTATTTATTTTCATGCTTTCTTAATTATATATTTGAAATAATGATCTATTTCAGCTCTTCCGGCGGTTCATACCGATATATTACCCATTTATCAGTCTCTCCTGCTTTTTGCATTCCGTTTCTTATATATTTTTTCGGGGCAGTCAGTTCGGTAAATATCAGGTTCATCAAAGTCGTTTCCTTTTTGAACATAATAATACCCTTTTTATTCCTGTTCATGAAGCCGTTTATATATTGTATTAAAGCCTCTTTTTCAACGGGTATGTTATAACCGCTTATCATGACTTTTTCGGGAGGCGCAAGCTTTGTTCTGAAGGGAACCGTCAATATGCTTGAATCGCTTCCTTCTGAATCAAAAATAAGAGCAGGGTATGATAAAATATTTTCATCAATGAATTTCATAAGCTGCCGCGCATCCTGGGGGTCCTCGGAAGTTGCAATGAACTGTACGACCTTTGGAAAAAGCTTATTGTATTCGAAGGGTACAAGATTTTTGATATAAGAAAGCGGGATGGCGCTGAGAATAATAAAGGAAGCAAGGGAATATCTGAGAGCCTTTGGCCTGAATTGTACCAGAAAATCTTCTAAACCGAATGCAGTTATTATGGAAGCGAAATAAAACGTTAAGTAAAAATACCTGGTTGTGTGATATTGATTTGAGAGCGTACCCGAGAGCCCATTAACAAATGCGGGGAAAAAAAACGGAAACATTAAAAGCAAGAAGATCAAAAACGGTTTGGTCTTATAAGTTCTCATTGTTCCTTTGATAAGGAACCAGAATAATACAAAAGTTGTGCCTACCGCAATAAAATAATATGGCAGGAAAAATCCCATGAGCCGTACCTGTAAACCGGCGCCTTCCAGGTTACTTCCTACAAGGAAATCATAATCCCTGACGGCCGTGAATGTTTTAAAAAATGAGCCATATATCCCGTAGCTCACTGCCATCCATATGAGCTGGAAAAGTACGGAGAGGAAGATGTAGATGTAAGCGCCGCGTTTGCGTGTATTAAAGGCGATAAGGCAGAACCCGAGGAGTATAAATAGTCCCTCAGGCCTGAAGACAAGGCAAATGAACGAAAAGACCCCAGCAATGATGAAATATTTCCGGCTCTGCCGGCTATCACCGGCTGCAGCCTTAATAAAGTAATAGATCATTATGCAGATAGCAGCAAGGTATAACTGCTGCGGTATCGGAGTAAAGTTAAGCCTGAAAATTACCGGGTTAAGAGTGAAAATAAAAAAGGCAAGCAGGGCCGTACGGTAATTACCGAAGAGGAGCGTGATCCTGAATATGAAAATTCCGGCAAGGGTTACGGCAAATATCATTGTAATAATGGGAGTGTAGAATATCTCTTTTGTCATCATTATCATCGGCCCCATCAGGTAGAACCAGCCGGGGTTTCCGGATAGCGGCTCAACAAAGAAGGGATCAAGTGCCCACCAAAGCGCATTCCAGGTTCTGGTTGCGCCTTCACCATGATCTATCATATTGTGATCGATGATCAATATCTTAATGATAACACTTACAATGACCAGTAAAATAAACGCCGTCAGCTGCCCCTTGGCGAGCCGCTCCTGATTCAGCCTGAATTCCCCCGGGGTAAAGAGTTTAGGGAATATAAATGGCGTTTTTATAGGCGCAGAATTATTATTCATATTGAAACTATTTCATGAAACTTAATTTCGGTTTTCCTTTCCGGTTCAGCAGTCCGTCAAACATCCCTTTTAAATAATACATGCCAAGTGTAAAATCACATACTTTGATAAACCAGACCAGTCTCCACGGAAACTTAATACAATCGGCGAGAAGCATGTATATCATTGAGGAAAACAGCCTGTATTTATGATAATAGAGAAATTTATTTCTCTGGCTCAGGTAATACTCGAAATAATATTTGAAATTGTTCTTTTTTACCCAATGATGGTTATGCCAGATAACCGCTTTTGATGTTACTGCCATTCGGTAATTATTGCTTACTTTAAGCCTGTAAGCAAGATCTATTTCATCAAAATATCCGAAATATGATGTCTCATACATTCCCGCTTTTTTGAAAACTTCCGAGCGGATGAACAACACCCCGCCGCCGATAAAATCGGTTTCAAGTATTTCAGGCAGTTCTGCCTTAGCCAGCTCCATGCCGGCATAATATTTATCAAGAGTACCTCTTTTGAAATTGATATGCCCGCCAAACTCCTGTATCAATCCGGGGCTGTTGGTTTTGTGCTGCATCAGCAGCGGGCCGCAGCATGCAAGCGAAGGATCTGCTTCAAGTACCTTCAGCATTTCGGCCAGAGCATCACCGGCAAAGACAAGGTCATTATTGGAAATGAAGAGAAAACCGCACCCGTCATTAATTGCCGCTTCGGCGCCGGTGTTGCTGCCACCCGAAAAACCTGAATTGTGATCAAGCGTAATATATTTTACATCCAAAAGGTTATCACGGTTAAGTTCCCTGAAAAATTCCTGTGAACCATCACCGGAGTTATTATCAACAAAGTACAGAGTAAGATCTTTGAATTTCTGTGCAGCAAGGGAATGGAAATAATCCGCCAGGTTTTGCTTTTCATTAGTTACAACCGTAATAATTCCAAGCTTTTTCAATTTCAGGCAGGCGGTAAATTTTTAGAGTTACAGATTAAAAAAATCCTTTAATTCTTTGACCTGTTCTCTGATGGTGATCTGCGAAACTTCTGAAGCTAAAGGATGAATACTGGAAAGGCTTCTATCGCAGAACTCAGCAGCCTCAACGGAGTTAATGGTCATGCCAAGGCTGAACACATCATTGAAAATACTTACAAGTTCAAACTTGGTAACAGTATCAGGGGAATACATATGGAAAATACCTTCGGCATACCTGTTTTCCTTTATGATCTTTTCTATAATGCG
>JANWKI010000028.1 GCA_025451455.1 Ignavibacteria bacterium | reverse complement strand
GGACATAGTGCTGTAATTCACGGATGCCGGATAGATGACTTCGTCTTAATTGGCATTGGAGCAAAATTACTAGATAATTGTAAAGTAAATTCATTTTCGCTTGTTGCTGCGGGTTCTGTAGTAAAAGAAGGTTTTGAAGTCCCTGAAGGTACTTTAGTGGCAGGAGTGCCTGCAAAAATTATCAGGGATTTAAAAACTGAAGAAATTGAGAAAATTAAGCAAAATGCTATAAATTACCTGTTTTACTGTACTCAATATAAAGAAATAAACAAAGGTTTGGGTTTCCAAAATATTTTGCCACTTGACAAATAATAATTTTCTGCATATTTTTAAGTGATTTAGTATAAGAAGTTTTGATGTGTTGTTAATGTTACACTTTAATTTTACTGAATTTAAGCTGATTATTGGTTGCAGAGGAAACTGAAAAAAGCACATTTACTCACTAAATCCGCTATATTGATAAATAATTTATACCCCTCTTTTAAGCCTCCTTTAACATATAAATTCATCAGGTCCGTGGTATCTAAAGTAATGGCTGGGGAGGATTGTGGTTTTAGCGAAATTATTGTAAATTTTGTTGATAAAAATGAATTAAGGAAGATAAACAGGAAATTCCTTGATCATAATTATTTCACGGATATCATAACGTTTCCCTATAATAGTAACAGGAAAAGTATAGAAGGCGAATTGTTCATTTCACCGGAAACAGTCAGGGATAACGGTGCAATTTACAATACAGGTTTTAAAGGGGAACTTGAAAGAGTTATAATACATGGATGCCTCCATTTGACCGGTTATAAAGACTGGACAAAAAAGGAAAAGGAACTAATTAGAGCAAAAGAAAATTCCTATCTAAGCAATTAGCTTAGCAATTAGCCAAGCAAACGGAAAAATATGTTATACGAGAAAATCATAGAAATAATAGTATACCTGCTTTCGGAGCTTAAAGCCAATAAGCAGCTTACCGAAGTTGATATGCATAAGCTTGAGAACCTTGGGTACACACCAAACGAGATAAATACTGCATTCAGCTGGGTGTATTCAAAAATTTATGCAGGGGAGAAGATCTTTGTTAACGATAATAAAGAAACTAGTTCACAGAGATTTCTGCATGATGTAGAGCAGAACATTATTTCCCCGGAAGGATTTGGATATTTGATTCAGCTTAAGGAATTGGGGCTTATCAGCAACGTTGATATTGACCTTATAATAGATAAGATAATGGTATCAAGCTACAGCAAAGTTGATAGTGAAGATATGAAAATGATAATTGCTACATACCTGCTTGATATTGAAGAAATGAATGATACAAACAGCAGAATGATGATAAACACCAATGATACAATCCATTAAGCAGTTACTGTTAATTACTGATAAATAAATTAAATGACAAAATCACTAGTAATTGTAGAGTCGCCTTCCAAGGCTAAAACTATAAATAAATATTTAGGCAAAAAATACAAAGTAATTGCTTCTGTAGGGCATATTAAAAATCTTCCCAAAAGCAAAATAAGCGTTGATTTTGAGAACGGTTACGAGCTTACCTACGAAACCATCCCGGGAAAAGAAAAAATAATCGATGAGATGAAGGAACTTTCATCTTCCTCCGATAAGATATTCATCGCAACTGACCCTGACCGTGAAGGTGAGGCTATTGCTTATGATATTGCCGAAGAAGTGAAGGGTAAGAATCCGAATATTTACCGTGTACTCTTTAACGAGATAACAAAAAAAGGCGTTGAAGAAGGTATTAATAATCCCCTGAAGATAGATGAGAAATTAGTCAGCTCTCAGCAGGCGAGGCGGGCACTTGACAGGATAGTAGGATATAAAGTAAGCCCGTTCCTGTGGAAAGTAATATATTACGGTTTATCTGCGGGCAGAGTGCAATCTGTTGCTCTCAGGCTGATATGCGAAAGGGAAGAAGAGATCCGTAAGTTCATTCCTTCGGAATACTGGAGCATCCTTGCCAATTTTAAAGACAGGGATAAGAACAAAGTATTCGAATCAAAGCTTATATCCAAAAATGATACTTCTTTTAAATTTAACGGGGAAGACCCGAGGATAAAAGAAGAAAAAGAAGCCGACGAAATACTTGAAGACCTGAAGCATAATTCATTCAAAGTTTCTGATATTATTAAAAGGGAAGTTAAAAGAAATCCTTATCCTCCGTTTACCACTTCATCACTTCAGCAGGATTCTTCTGTCAGGCTCAGGTTTGCACCAAAAAAGACCATGATGCTTGCCCAGAAACTTTATGAAGGTATAGATATTGGTGAGGAAGGATTGACAGGACTCATAACATATATGAGGACTGACTCTACAAGGCTTAGCGAGGATGCAGTAAGTGAAGCAAGAGGATTCATTAAGGAGCGCTTCGGCAAGGAATTTCTTCCCAAAGAGCCAAAGGTTTATTCAAAGAAAAAAGAAAATACTCAGGATGCACATGAAGCTATTAGGCCAACATCTGTTTACCGCACTCCCGAAAGTCTTAAAGACGACTTGACCCCTGATCTTTTAAGATTGTATGACCTTATCTGGAAAAGGTTTGTTGCCTGCCAGATGCAGAATTCAGTCAGTGACCAAATAACTCTGCTTATTGATTCTTTTTCGGAATCAAAGAACGGGAAGGGGCATAATGTAGACCAGTTCAGGACAACTGACTCAACGATTAAGTTTAAAGGATTCCTTGGTTTATATGATGACGTTTTTGAGGAAGAGAAGGAAGACACAGAGGACGAATTTGCAATTCCTGAAGAAATAGAAATAGGTGATTTGCTTGATCTTGAAGAATTTTTCAAGAAACAGCATTTTACAAATCCTCCGCCAAGGTACACTGAAAGCAGCCTGATAAAGCAGCTGGATAACCTTGGAATAGGCAGGCCTTCTACATACGCTATGATCGTCTCAACCATAATTAACAGAACTTACTCAGACCTTATAGAAAGAAAACTATACGCAACAGAGCTTGGCGAAGCTGTAAACAGGCTTCTTGCCTCGCACTTTTCCGATGTTATCAATGCTAAATTTACAGCTTTAATGGAAGAAGAGCTTGATAAAATTGCAGAAGGCGAGCTGACATATAAGAAAGTACTGGATGATTTTTATCTGCCGTTTAATCTTGATCTCGAGCACCTTAATCTAAAAACTAAAGATATTAAGGAATCTCTGATAGAAAAAACGGATATTGAATGCGAAAAATGCGGCGGCAAAATGATAATAAAATGGGGAAGGAACGGAAGGTTCCTTTCCTGCAATAAATATCCCAAATGCAAGAACGCTAAACCGCTTCCGGGTGAACAGCAGGAACACCAGGAACTTGCAGAAGGAAAATTCTGTAACCTCTGCGGCGCCCCGATGCTCGTCAAATCCAGTAAATACGGAAAATTCCTGGGTTGCTCCAATTATCCCGAATGCAAAAACATTCTGCCGATAACACTGGGGATCAAATGCCCGAAATGCAAAGAAGGTGAAATCCTTTCACGCAAAGCTTTAAAATCCAAAAAAACCTTCTACGGATGCACAAGGTATCCTGATTGCGATTTCATTTCCAACAGTAAACCCCGCGAAACCAAATGCGAAATGTGCGGAAGCTCTTACATGCTTGAAAAGTATTCCAAGAAAAAGGGCGAGTTCCTGGAATGCCCCGAATGCAAACACAAGGTTGAAATTGAATCCAAAGATGCGGTAATTACTGCATAACATCTGCAAAAAATCATATTAAATGAAAAGAAGAAATTTCATTAAATGCTGCTCCATGGCTGTGCCCGGGGCTATTTTTGCTAATTCAGCAGGCAGTAATTTCGGAAGTAATTTAATGAGTGGAACCATAAAAACACCGAGGCATAAAATGTATGATGATGATTTTATAAAAAAAATGGCAGATACTGCCAACTTTACTGCCAAGAAGCTTGGCGCTTCTTATTCAGATTTCCGCTTAAGCAACTTCCGTTCGCAGAATGTATCCACACGCGAGCAGGTGATACAGTCAATACGCGAAAATGAAAATTTTGGATTTGCTGTCAGAGTAATTATAGAAGGTACCTGGGGATTTGCGGCAAGCAGTACATTCAGCGAAGACGAAGTATCCGGTGTTACAAAAAAGGCCTGCGAAATTGCCCTTGCTAACAAAAGCATTCAGTTAAACAGAGTTGAGCTGGTTTCAACACCCGTTTATAACGATTCATGGAAAACCCCGATTAAAAAAAGTGCTTTTGAAGTATCGATTGATGATAAGGTCGACCTTTTATTCGGTGTAAATGCCAAAGCCAAATCTTTCGGGGCAGATTTCTGTTCATCCTTTATATGGGCTGTAAATGAATGGAAATATTTCGCGTCTTCAGAGGGTTCTTATATCAAGCAGGATCTGCACAGGATATGGACTTCATTTGATGTTACTGTAATTGATAAAGCAACCGGTGACTTTGCTTCAAGAGATGCCTTTACTGCGCCAATAGGCAAGGGTTATGAGTATCTTGAAGAATATGATTATATGAAAGATGTTGAAGAAGCAGTCGAACATCTGAAGATCAAGCAAAAATCCCCGTCAGTAGAGCCCGCAAGGAGGGATATTATCCTCGACCCGACACATTTATGGCTGACTATACACGAATCATGCGGTCACCCGACGGAGCTTGACCGTGCGCTTGGCTATGAAGCTAATTATGCCGGTACAAGCTTTATGACAACAGATAAGCTTGGGAAACTGCAGTATGGAAGCGAAGCTATTACAATCAAAGGTGACAGAACGCAAAAAGACGGACTTGCAACACGCGGTTACGATGACGATGGTGTTAAAACTACTGAGTGGGATATTATTAATAAAGGAAGATTTGTAGGTTACCAGACAACCCGCGAAATTGCAAAAGCAGTTGGAGAGCCATCATCAAACGGATGCGCCTATGCTGATAGCTGGTCGCACTTTCCTATACAAAGAATGCCGAATGTATCACTTATGCCCGGCGAAAAGAAATTATCTCTTTCCGATCTCATCGCAGATACTGAAGATGGAATCTACATAAAAGGTGACGGAAGCTGGAGCATTGATATGCAAAGATATAATTTCCAGTTTACAGGACAGGAATTCTGGGAGATCAAAAACGGGAAGATAATAGGTATGCTTCGGGATGTTGCATACCAGGGTAATACGGTCGATCTGTGGAATTCATGCGATGCTGTTTGTGATTCGAGTGAATATAAGCTTGGAGGATCGTTCTTCTGCGGGAAAGGGGAGCCCGGCCAGGTTTCACCCGTGAGCCACGGCTCATCTCCGGCGAGATTCAGAAATGTGAAGATATTAAATACATCGAAGGAGGCAGGCAAATAAATGATACTTAATGAGAATGAATCCAAAAACCTGCTTACAAAGATCTTAGGTTACTCAAAAGCTGATTCTGTTGAAGCAACACTTTCAGGCAGCAACAGCTATAATTTACGTTTTGCCAGAAATTCGCTTACAACTAACGGCTTTATTGACGGGCTGACACTTTCGGTTTCAAGTAATTTCGGCAAAAAAACCGGTTCTGTATCAACAAATAAGTTTGATGATGAATCATTAAAGGCAGCCGTTAAGAATTCAGAACTTATTGCTGCCCTCTCTCCGGATAATAAAGAATTTATGCCGCCACTTGGACCGCAGAGCTATAGTGAAGCTGGGAACTACTCTTCTGATACAGAGAACCTGAATTCCGGAAACAGGTCAGGACTTGTTTCTTATGTACTTGATAGTGCATTAAGTAATGATGTTACCTGTGCAGGATTTGAGGAAGATGAAGTATCCTTTACTGCCGTTATTTCCTCAAACGGACTCTTTGCTTACAATAAAGGTACAAATGCAAAATTCTCTTCAACTTTTCGCACAAAAGACGGCACCGGCTCATCAAGATTTGAGAAAATATATACGGATATTAATAAGCTGGGCAGTAAAAAATTATCCGACAAAGCTGTTATCAGGTCGAAGCTTTCCATGAATCCAGAAGAATTAAAGCCCGGAAGGTACACGGTTATTTTGGAACCATCTGCAGCTGCAGATATGATAACACTTTGCCTGAATTTTATGAGTTCAAGATCAGCTGATGAAGGGCGGAGTTTCTTTTCCAGGCCGGGAGGCGGAAACTTGACAGGGGAAACCATTGCAGGCAGTAATGTGAATATCTACTCTGATCCAACGGATGTTAATGCACCGTCTGTTCCTTTTTCGGGAAGCGGAGAACCAAGGAACAGGGTGACATGGATTGAAAAAGGTATATTGAAGAATCTGCACAGAGGCAGGTTTTGGGCTGAAAAAACATCACAGCCTTCTATTTCATATCCTTCGAATATACTAATGACGGGTACAGAGAAAACGCTTGAGGAAATGATAAGTGAGACAGATAGCGCAATACTTGTAACAAGGTTCTGGTATATCAGGACAGTTGACCCGAAAACAATGCTGCTTACAGGATTAACACGCGACGGAGTATTTGAGATAAAAGGCGGCAAGATCATCCGGCCCGTTAAGAATTTTAGGTTTAATGAGAGTCCCGTAAATGTTTTAAAGAATTTACTTGATATTGGAAAATCGGAAAAATCTGTTGGAACGGAAACCGATGAGTTCCCTATACATGTTCCGCCATTAAAAGTAGCAAATTTCAATTTTTCAAGTTTATCAGATGCGATCTGATGAACTTAATTCAGGCAATAGATAAATTTTCTGCATACCTTATCAATGAGAAGAACTATTCACGCAATACTCTGCTTAATTATATAAAGGATCTTAACGACCTCTATATCTTTCTCGGCAAACGAATTGAAGATACAAAAACAAAACTTGAACTTAATTATATCGATGAAGATACGTTAAAGGAATTCATAGCAGGCTTTGTGCTGGCAAAGGATGTAAAATATTCAAAACGAACAATTTCCAGAAAAATTTCAACTCTTAAATCATTCTACAAATTTCTCAACAGGAAAAAGATATATGCAGAAAATCCCTCAAGAAACCTTATCTTCCCGAAGCTTGGACGAAATCTGCCCACAGTCATCGAAGAAACATCTTTATCCGGACTTTTGAATTCCGATGCATTTGGAAACGATATCTGGGGACTTCGTGATAAAGCTATTATTGAATTGTTTTACTGCTCAGGGATAAGATTAACCGAGCTTATTAATCTTTCAGTTGAAAGGGTAGATTTTGACAGCTGTGTTATTAAAGTACGCGGAAAAGGCAGAAAGGAAAGGATTATTCCTATCGGACTGATTGCCGCGGGCTCCATTTCTGCTTACCTTGAAAAACGTGATAATTACTTCAATGAAAGAGCGGTTGAATATGACCAATCAGTGATCTTTAATGCCAGGAACGGGAAGAAGCTCTATCCCGCAATGCTAAACAGGCTCACAAATCAGTACATTTCTCAAATTACAGAGCTTAAGAAGAAGAGTCCCCACGTATTACGTCATTCCTTTGCAACCCATTTGCTTGATCACGGTGCTGATATCAGGGCAGTTAAGGACCTGCTTGGTCATTCAAGCCTTTCCACAACTCAGATATATACTCATGTTTCTATCGACAGGCTGAAAAAAGTTTATCAGAAAGCCCATCCCAAAGGGTGAATCATTAGCACCAATATACTTACGTACATTTCATAAATCACTTATTTTTATTAATTTTGTAAAATTTATCAAATTATTATGGCAAAGATAAGGTTACACGAAATATGCCACGGCCGCTCAGGTGATAAGGGGGATGCTGCTAATGCAGGCATAATTGCATATAAGAAAGAAGATTATGAACTTATTCGGGAGAAGGTCACAGCTGAGGTAGTTAAAAAGTACTTTGAGGGCATTGTTCTTGGTAAAGTGGAAAGGTACGAAATGCCTAATATTAACGCGCTCAATTTTGTTCTTCATAATACTCTTGGTGGCGGCGGAACAGTCTCATTAAAGAATGACGCACAGGGAAAAACCATTGCATCAGCACTATTAATGATGGAAATAGACGTTTAGCTATTTTAATATAACTATTTTATTTTATTGTATATTATCGTATTTCTATAAATTAAATAATAACGTAAAAGTGAAAGGAGTTTGGATCCTTCACTGCGTTCAGGATGACAGATGTTTGATTACAGCAAATCGGAATTAAAGAAGGTAAAGACAAGGATCGATGATCTAAGGAGGTTCCTTTGAAATAGATCAAAAAAGATCTATTGTATTAACACTGCAGCAAAAGACCTCAGAACCCGGCTTTTGGGATGATAATTCCGAAGCTCAGAAGACCTTACAGGAAATAACCCGCTTAAACGATTGGATAAATGACTGGCTTACTCTCGATATCAGGTATAAGGACCTTGAATCTCTGATGCTGCTTGCGGAAGAGGAAAAAGACCTTACTCTAGAGGAAGTATTTGAAAGTGATATCGAAAAGCTTCGAGCGGAAGTGGGGAAACTTGAGTTCAGGAATATGCTGAGAGATGAAGATGACGAACGGGACGCAATATTGACTATTAATTCAGGGGCAGGAGGCACTGAGGCACAGGATTGGGCACAGATGTTAATGCGGATGTACCTGAGATACTCTGAAAAACACGGCTATAAAGCCGAAGTGGTTGACCTGCTTGAAGGCGATGGTGCCGGCATCAAAAGCGCTACGATCGAAGTATCAGGTAAATATGCATACGGATATCTAAAAGCTGAAAACGGTGTTCACCGCTTAGTCAGGATTTCACCGTTTGATTCAAATAAAAAACGGCACACATCATTTGCGGCAGTATATGTTTATCCTGTTGTTGATGATAATATTGAAATTGAGATAAATCCGGC
>JANWKI010000027.1 GCA_025451455.1 Ignavibacteria bacterium | reverse complement strand
AGTCCGAGCAGTGCCCTTATCGGGATTAGCTCCCATACACCAACTGTTACGATATGAAGAGCATACCCTATCCCGGCACCAATGAGCGCAAATGCCAAGTTCTTTCTGATCTCGCGCTTATCATTTAGCTTACCCCAAAATGATGAAGAGATGACCTGGAACAATCCTACTACCCCGAAGATTGAACCGGTAATTGTTGCAAGGTAAGTAAAGTTTGTCATCTTTTTTTCGATGAACAGGGCAAACAAAGGCTGTATCATTGATATTGCAGCGGCCGATATTATCAAAAGCAGCATTGCATATTTCAGAGGAGGGCTGCCGTGTACAAATTTGTAATTATCCCAAATATGCCCGTCAGTATTCCTGGACTTGTTAATTTCCTTGACAAAAAACAAAACCAGAAAACCGCTTATTGCGCAGAGGATAGATGTAATAAAAAAAACATATCTGTAGCCGAAAGTATCAGCCAGCAATCCCCCAACGAACGGGCCAAGCAGATTGCCTGCAGCTGTGGAGCTTGCCAGAAAACCAATTGCATAACCTGAATGTTCTTTTGGTGTGTTTGCCGAAACCAGGGTAAGAGAAGCAGCAATAAATCCGCTCAAAGCCCCCTGTATCATTCTGAAAAGGAACAGCTGGTAAACATCCTGTGAGAGCCCGATGAGAAACTGTGATACTGCAAGCCCGAATATTGCCCGAAGCACCATTTTCTTCTTCCCGATCCTGTCACCCAGCCACCCCCAAATTGGAGTTGCAATTACTGCAGTGATAAATACTGCGGAGAAGACCAGCCCGCTCCACCTTTTTACTTCAGAGAGTTCTTTTACTCCAAGATCCTTGACAAATAAGGGTAAAAATGGTATGACCATGCTCATCCCGATCATAGCGATCAATTGAGCAGCCCAAATTATGTATAAATTTTTACGCCAGCTTATATTCAAACGTTATCCAGTCATAAAATAATAACACATCATGTAAAATAATGATTCCTGTCTTGTAAATAAATGTTTTAATTTTGCATATTTTTTGAATATCTTTAATCTAACTTTGTATTAACAAAACAAAGGATTCCCCGGAAATTGTCAGATAGAAGGAAATATTTCATTTTAATCATCATTTTCTTCAGCAGTTATTGTTTTTTCCTCAGCTGGAGCTTTCTATTCCAGAATGTGGATGATGCATATATATCATACAGGTACGGCAAGAACCTGATGAATGGTGATGGATTGGTATACAATCCGGGTGAGTATGTGGAAGGATATACTAATTTCCTGTGGACAATAATTACAGCACCTTTCACAAAAGTAAATAGGGTAGATGTATCGATTTTTTCAAGCCTTCTGGGTCTGTTGTTTTCAATAGCCAATATTTATCTTATCGCACTGATTTCGAGGCAATTCGACCTGAACCTTAAAAGATACCTGAAATACCTTATTTTGCTTCCTCCACTGTTTATGGCACTTGATGACTCCATAGCTTTCTGGGCTATCGGCGGAATGGAATTTCCGATGTACACACTTTTCATACTCGGGATTATCAATAATTATTTTAAGCTCAATGAAGGAAAGCGCCATTTATACCTGTTAATTTTCTTCCTGATGCTTTGCACGTTAACAAGGCCTGAGGGGAACATGATATTCGTAATTACTGTCGGGCATATGTTCCTGTTCAGGAAGAATTTCAAAGATTTCAAAAGGATCTTGTGGACTTTACTTATTTCATATGCCTTTTTCTGTGCTGCATATTATGGGTTCAAATATATATTTTACGGACAGGTAATTCCTAACACATTTTACGCTAAAGGCGTCACTGATCTGAAAATGAATCTTGTACTTGGGGCGAAGTACCTTGCTATGTGTATTGGCACCAGGATCTACATATTCATATTTATACTTTTTATTCCTTTTATCAGGGCTCTGAAAGAACTCAAATTATCTTTTCTTATATCAATGTCACTCATTTATATATTATATCTTGTTGCAGTCGGAGGTGACTGGATGATAGCAAACAGATTTTTCGTGCCCATCCTTCCGATGCTTTATGTCCTGAGTACAATTGGATTTATTAATGCTTTGATCAAGATAAAGGATTATTATCAAAACGAGGTAAGGGCAATGAAGTTTGGCAATATTCTTGCAGTTGCACTTTCAGTGCTTCTTTTTATTGTTACTTTGAGCTTTCTTGAATACAAACAGCTTATTATTAAGGATAATAATGCACGTTACGAATTGCACTGGTCAATGTTCGGTAAATGGTTGAAGAATAACGTTTCTCCTGAAACTGTAATAGCAGTTGGCCCCGCCGGAAAGATACCTTATTACTCCGAGCTTTATACAATTGATATGTGGGGTCTTAACAATGACTATATAGCTAAAACCGAATCCAAGCGACTTCAGGCAGGTCACAAAAAATTTGATTTTGAGTATGTCCTTACATTGAATCCGGAGTTCATTATCGGTTATGCAGGTTTTACAGATGAAGATATGGCTGTAAGATATGAAAAATTCAATGCACCTGAGGATGAATATAAATGCTATGATGTAGTTTTCAAACTGAAAGAGCGATTCAGAAATGAAAAGTAAAACATTACTTAATACTGCAATGATACTGGCTGCCGGTTTCGGTACCAGGCTTAAGCCGTTAACCGAAAGCATTCCGAAAGCACTTGTTGAGTACAATGGTAAGCCCATGGTATATCATGTTATAAAAAAACTGGAAAGCTTTGGGATAAAAAAAATAGTTTTAAACACACATCATTTAGCAGGGAAGATTAATGATTATTTTGCAAATAATAGTTTTGATGCTGAAATTATTTTAGTGCACGAAGAAATGATTCTTGGCACAGGCGGAGCCATTAAAAATGCTAAAAATCTCTTAAATAGTCCGGGAAATTTCCTTGTATATAATGTTGATGTGGATTCAGGAATCGATATTCAGTTAATGTTTGAGCATCATAAAATGAGCAGTGCTATTGCTACTCTTGCAGTTAAAAACAGGATCACAAGCAGATATCTCTTAACTAATGAGGAGAATATTCTCATAGGAAGAACGGAGAACGGAAAAGAAATTTTTTACCGTGAACCTGAAGGATATTATCTAAAGACTGCTTTTTGCGGAATCAGCATATTGAATGATGAGATATTCAGTTACCTTCCTGAAAATAAATATTTCGAAATAATTCCTGAATTTATGAAACTTGTGAATAAACGAAAATTGATTAGAGTTTTCGATATTGGTGATACATATTGGAGTGATTTAGGGAAGCAAGTAATTGAAAAATAAGCGTTTAATGTAATTTATCAATTTATATATACTTAAGTGTATATTTGCTGCTATTCAAAAACTTTCCAAAATAAATTTCCTTATCCTTTAAATTAATGATATTATAAGAGTTTAGGGGTCATTCTGAATTACATTTCTGTTTAAAATCAGTAGAATTCTTGCATTTTCCAAGATTAGTTATTATCTTTGCGACAGCATTGGGGAAATTATAAACTAAACTCATAGGAGAAACAAAATGAAACAATTTCTTTCATTTATCCTGCTATTATCATTAATAACGGGATACGCATTCGCACAGGATGATATAGGCTCAAGCCCGAGTACTAATCAACCAAAACAGAATGAGAAGGCAACTAACATCTACGGAGATTCTTTCTATCCCTCAAATCTTGAAGCTCAGCACAAAGCAGCAGTTGAATCAGGCAATACAGCTGAAGCAAACATGTTGGAAAGAGAAATCAACAGCATGATTCCTGATGCAAATAAATTCAATTCTTTACAGACAAATCCAAATGTTGAAGTTCCCACTGAAACCAGAAGTGTTCCCCCGCCATACAATCCTGACTGGTATAATTCTGATGCAACGGTTTATTCCGGCGCTATTAAGTTTGGGGACCCGTATTTCAGGCAGATCGATATGAAAATGGGTGAGGATGGAAATATGTATATTGCGCTCAATAGAGCACCCGTTACAGGGACATTCGGCAGAATAGATGTTTACAGGTCAAGCAACGGCGGTGCTTCATGGGTCTATACAAATGGACTCCAATATGCGGCAAGTTACATTGGAACGGTAAGCATGCTGGTTGAAGTAAGAGGTACTCTACCTGACTCAGCCCGTGTAATTGTATATTACACTGTATCATCAACATCCAATAACGATGGTGCTGTATTAGCTTATGGAAGCTGGAGAAGAGACGGATCAGCATGGTATGCCGGGAATATTGCAAACCCTCCTGCTGGAGAGGAATACTCTTTTGCATCTGCTATGAGTGATGGTTATTTTTGGACAACTGCAACTTATATAGGTGTTATGTGTACTGAATCAAACAATGCGTTGACTACAACCAATAATTTTAAATATTACAGAAGCATTAACTGGGGACAAACTTGGACGGGTGTTACTATCAGTTCCGGATGGAATGATTTTTACCCCAGTGCAGAATTAAGGCCAGGTTCTCCTGACTCAGTATGGATTGCTGTTGAAAGAAGATTCAGCGCTACGCAGTATGATGTCAGGGTTATCAGAACTCCATTTATTCCTACAGCTTCAAATAATACATATTTTATTACAAATGGCGGTGCAGGAGTTAAATACGAGAAGCCTGCTTTAACTGTAAAGCAAAATTCCCCTACAGATACTGCTATAATTACTACAACAAAAAATGGCGTATCTTATTACCTTCCAACAACAAACGGTGGAGGTTTATGGAACTTAGATTATACGCTGGGAGGCACTGCAAACGGAAACAATAAGGCATTTACATGGTGTAATACCAGTTCACGGGGACTCAATAGCATTATTGCAACCTGGGTATCAAATGATGGTGATTCTATTAATGTCAGAAGAGGTGTTATTAACTTCCTTGGAACAACTTTGTATAAGAGAAATAGTAATACTGCTTCAACAAGTGTTTCTCCCACATGTATGATATATTCTCCTAATACAACAACTAACCTGTCAGCAATTGCATATGCCGGGTTTGGGCCAACAAACATATATGCTAACCAGGAAGGCCTTCTAACCGGTATCAACAATAATGGAGGCGAAGTACCTGAGACCTATTCATTATCTCAGAACTATCCTAATCCATTCAACCCGGTAACAAATATAAAGTTTACAATTCCAACTAGCGGGCTTGTAAATATTACATTATTTGATATCATGGGAAGGGAAATTGCAACAATTGTTAACCAGAACCTGACCTTAGGAAGCTACACAGCTGATTTTGATGCTTCAAAGCTTTCAAGCGGTGTTTACTTCTATAAGTTAACTTCAGGCAGCTTTACCGATACTAAGAAAATGATGTTGGTAAAATAAGAATTTTTTCCAGAAAGCTGTAAAAAGCCTCCATAGAAATATGGGGGCTTTTTTATTCTCTTATCATTGTTTGGATTGAATAACTCAAGATTTACCAGTATATTTCAAAGGTTATTTCTCAAATTTATCAACAATTTATGAAACCTTGGGCATTAATACTCGGCGCCTCCAGCGGGTTTGGCGGAGCTGTTTCTCTGGAGCTTGCAAAACACGGGTATAACATTTTTGGTGTACATTTGGATAGACAGATCACTATCCCAAATGTTAAAAACCTTATAAAAAAAATTGAGCATACCAAACAGCATGCAGTTTTTTTTAATATTAATGCTGCTGACGCAATAAAAAGAAATGAAGTACTGGATGAAATAACCGAGCGCCTCCTGGGACATGATAGGGGAAGCATAAAAGTCCTTGTTCACTCACTTGCTTTCGGAACACTAAAGCCATTTGTTGCCAAGTTACAGAATAACTGCATTTCACAGGCTCAGATGGAAATGACCCTTGACGTTATGGCTAACTCGCTTGTGTACTGGACACAGGGTTTAATTTTCCGTAACCTCCTTGCAGAAGGCGGCAGAATATTCACATTAACAAGCGCCGGTTCACATTCTGTAATCCCTTCGTACGGGGCCGTATCGGCAGCAAAAGCTGCACTTGAGGCACATACAAGGCAGCTGGCATATGAGCTTGCGCCGATGAACGTAACAGCTAATGCAATTATGGCAGGTGTAACAGATACCCCTGCACTTCAGAAGATTCCCGGTGCCAAAAATATGATCGATTCAACTAAGCTGAAAAATCCACGCGGACGCTTAACGCATCCTGAAGACGTGGCAAAGGCAATATTAATGTTATGTTCAGAAGAAGCAGGCTGGATTTCAGGTAATTTAATTGGTGTTGACGGCGCGGAAGATATAATAAACTTTACTGGTGAAAGAGTGGCTCATCACATTAAGTAACAGGAATATTATTCCTCAATACACCTTTGTTCTTTTTTTTATCAAGAAATAATTAATAATAGAAGACATGTTTGATTTTAAATTTACTGAAGAACAGCAAATGCTGCGTGACATGGTTCGTGATTTTGCTATAAATGAACTTAAACCGATTGCCCGTCAAATAGATGAAAATGAAAAAATCCCTCCTGAAATTATCAGAAAACTGGGAGAACTGGGCCTGTTGGGAGCCGCAATTCCCGAGCAGTATGGAGGCGGAGGATTTGGGGAAGTTGGTTATTGTTTAATGCAGGAAGAAATATCCCGGGCATGTTTATCTACAGCCACCTTTATCGGCGCACACCAATCTATTGGCACAAATGCCATTTTATTAGGCGGCAGTGAGGAGCTAAAGCAAAAATATGTGATACCTCTTGCAAAAGGCGAAAAGATAGGAGCATTCTGTCTGACAGAAGTTCAGGCAGGCTCTGATTCCTTTAATGTAAAAACAACAGCAGAGCTTGATGGTGACCAATGGGTTATAAACGGCGATAAGATGTGGATAACTAACGGAGGTCTTGCTGATATCATTTCTGTTTTTGCAAGAACATCAAAAGGTGTTACCGCTTTTGTTGTTGAAACAAGTATGCCGGGTTTTACAGCCGGACCGCCCGAAAAGAAAATGGGTATAAGGGGAAGTACAACAAATGCCATAGCGTTTGATAATGTCAGGGTCCCGAAAGGAAATATGATAGGAACTGAGGGCAGGGGATTTATTATTGCCATGAAGACCCTTGATGCAGGCAGGCTGGGCCTGGGTGCAGCTACCTTAGGTGCTGCAAAAGAAATGCTTGAAATGTCTTCTAAGTATGCTAAAGAACGCATCCAGTTCGATCATCCTATCAGCCACTTTCAGGCTATTCAGTTCATGCTTGCAGAAATGGCTACAACTATCTATGCTATGGAGTCTATTATTTACAGAACTGCTGTTGATTATGACCTGAAGAAAAATATCAGTATGCATTCCGCAATGGTAAAACTGTTTTGTTCCGAAGGACTTGATAAAGTTGTTGATTATGCAGTTCAGATACACGGCGGAATGGGATATTCAAGGGAATACCCGATTGAAAGATTTTACAGGGATTCAAGGATAAATAAGATATTTGAAGGTACAAATGAAATTCAAAAAGGTATTATTGCCCGTGATATTCTGAAACATAAAGGGGTAATGTAGTATTTGAAGGTAATTTTAAAAGTAATTTAATCATAATGAAAAAATCACTGTCTTATATTTTCTTCTTCATGCTCTCTATTAGTTTAACAGGATGCCTTACAGTTGAGACAAAGGAATATTCTTACAAACTCAAAGATGGTAAATCGGGCAGCGGGAAAATTAAGTATATTAACATAATGAGATCAGATGATTCCTCAACTACTATTGAGGCTGATTTTCAGGATCTTATCACTTCCTACCTTAAAGGAAACAAACCTGAAGATGAAATGACAGGTGTCAAAAATGTGAAGAAACGGCTGTTTGAAGAGGACAATTATTTGTGCGGAGAGATGACTTTCGATTTCGATGACATTACTACTCTTAAGTTCTATAACTATAACGGCAAAGTCTGGGCATATAACTTATCAGCAAACAGCATGGGATTATTCGGCGGAAATGAATCATACTTTTCCTCTAACGGAACATTTGGCGGTGACAATATGCCGGTAATCTTCTGGGACCAGAAGAATAAGGAATTTGAATTTAAGACGACTATTTCACAAAACGAAAAAAAGAATACAGGGCTTTTAAATTTGTGGAAACAAAAAGGGGAGTAGTAAATTCTTTGCGAGCGTTGTTGTCATTCTGAGAGAGCGCAGCGAACGAAGAATCCAATCATTTTATCTTACGGAAAAAGAATGCCTGCAAAGAATTGCTATTTTGGAGCATGAATGGATTCTTCACCTGTCCTTCGACAAGCTCAGGACGAGGTTCAGGATTAGAATTCATTCAGTCTTTTTTCAAGCATTCCCACTCTCATTCTGAGATTTAAGCTGCGGTAAGCAAGCTGGGCGATCACTCCGGAAAGCAATATAATTATACTTACGAAAAAGAATCCAATCCTGTAAAATACTATTACCAGTTCGTTTAACGGACTGTATATATTTCTGCTGAAGAGCTCGTGCTTCTGCTTCTGAAATTTGCTCTCATCAATTTCCTTATCTGAAAACAAATTCTTCAGCTTTTCAATCTGGAGCTCAACCTTGGTTACCGTATACATAATATCATCATATTTGCTGTCTATGGAATCAATAGATGCTTTTTTAATTCCGGCAGTTTCTAAAGTTCTTACGGAAAAATTATTGAATACAGGTTTTGTCAAGCTGCCTCCCAGAAGAACGGTTAGGAATAATAAAGCGCTTACTCCGTACAAAATTTGATATGTATTTTTCATTTTTTTACTGATCTAACTCAAAATATGGTTGTTGTATTGCCACGACCTTTAGGTCGTGGGTTAAAGATCTACAATTATCGGCTTTAGCCGCAATTCAAAAGCAGTTCAAAACCCACCCATTATTAGTTAATTGAATTGCTCAATATATTTGGGTAAATTTGCAAGAGCAATATTAAAATTTAGCTTTTTTGCACCCGTAGCTCAACTGGATAGAGCGCTTGACTACGGATCAAGAGGTTGAGGGTTCAACTCCTTCCGGGTGTACAAATAATAAAAGACAATTAAGACTTACTAATTGTCTTTTTTGCTTAAAATAACAATTGAAAAATTAAGCGTTGACCCAGTGGAAGATAATTTAGAAGCATTAGTTGAAGAATTAAAAAAAGAAAACGTAACTATTGGGGAAAAATTGAAACATATGATTATGGAAAATTTGTTCATATTTTAGACATTGAAGGAAATAAAATTGAATTGTGGGAACCTATTGATTAGAATTTAATAAAATAATTGGCAGATGAAACAAACAACAATTTTAGGGCACAGTACTCTAAAAGTTAATAGAATTGGTCTTGGTTGTATGGGTATGTCAGAGTTTTATGGTTCTTTTGATGAAAACGAATCCATAAATACATTACATAAAGCCATCGACTTAGGAGTCAATTTTTTCGACACTGCTGATATGTATGGTTGGGGAGCGAATGAACGACTATTGGGAAAAGCATTTAAAGGCAGGCGGGATGACGTGATCTTAGCGACAAAATTTGCTGTGATGCGGGGACCCAATGGTGAATATCTTGGACTTAACTGTAAACCGGAATACATCAGGCAAGCTTGCGATCAAAGTCTTCAAAATCTGGGTGTTGAGACAATTGATCTGTATTACATGCATCGGCAGGATCCTAAAGTGGAAATTGAAGAAATTGTCGGAGCAATGAGTGATTTGGTCAAACTGGGAAAAGTAAAAAACATAGGTCTTTCTGAAGTTAATGCAGAAACACTTCGCAGAGCACATGCAGTTCACCCTGTTACAGCCCTTCAAACCGAATATTCCTTATGGAGCCGTGAACCGGAAAAAGAGATGTTTGATGTTTGTAAAGAGCTTGGAATCACCTTTGTGGCATACAGTCCTTTGGGAAGAGGGTTTTTAACTGGAGCGATTAAAAGCCGGGCAGACTTAGAAACAAATGATTGGCGTCTTACTCTTCCCCGCTTTACAGATGAAGCCATAAGAGAGAATTTAAAGTTTGTTGAGGTTATTGATCAGATTGCACAAAGCAAAAAAGCCTCCAAAGCACAAGTTGCCCTTGCATGGGTACTGAGCCAAAACGATGAGATCATATCTATTCCGGGTACCAGAAAAGTTCACCGTCTCGAAGAGAATATAGGTGCATTTAAGGTGGAATTAACTAAAACTGATCTGGCTGTTATTCAAAAGTCTATGCCACCGGTAACAATTGGAAATCGGTATTAGTCGGGTTTCCTGGTACCAGATCTATCTTATTACTGCAGTAATACCGCAGCCTCTTTATCAAGGAACCATTCCACTTTACCGTTAACGGGTTTAATCATTCCGGCCGGGTACCTGCTGCTTTGGTTATCTTCACCTAAAATATCTTTCACAATTACTGCTTTTTCTTCTCCGGTCACAACCATGAAAATATTCTTTGCATTGTTTATCACTTTGCCGGTTAATGTGATTCTCATCTGTCCGGTTTCGGGTTGAATTGCAGTCGCGCAAATTCTATTTGACTCAAACAGCTCCATCCGGTCAGGAAAAATCGATGCAGTATGCCCGTCAGTGCCAACCCCTAGCATGATTAAATCAAACGAGGGGAGTCCGTTTGCCTCGGGGACCCAATCCAATATCTCCTTAGAATATCTTCCGGCTTCAATATCAGGTTCATCCTCTCCTTTTATCCTGTGAATATTTATTGAAGGAATATCAATGAGCTGCAGAAAGTTCTCTTTTATCATGTTATAATTGCTGTCAACTTTATTCGGAGGTACGCATCTCTCGTCACTCCAGAATATGTGTACTTT
>JANWKI010000026.1 GCA_025451455.1 Ignavibacteria bacterium | reverse complement strand
TATAACGGCGTACTTGGAATTCAGCCGGTATCTTCAGAAATTCCGGATAATTTTTCACTATTCCAGAATTATCCCAACCCTTTCAATCCGGTAACAAAGATTAGATTCAGTATTCCCCTCTCGAGAGGGGTGTCCGAAGGACGGGGTGTGTTACTTTTGATTTATGATATGCTCGGCAGGGAAGTTGCGACTCTGGTTAACGAAGAGCTTAAACCCGGCACGTATGAAGCTGACTGGGATGCATCGAATTTTTCCAGCGGGGTTTACTATTACACATTAAATACAGAAATATTTAAAGAAACAAAAAGGATGGTGTTAATAAAATGAATAAAATAATTTTTATTTTCTTCTTAATATTAAATGAACCGTTATTGTGTCAATCGTCCGGTTGGTTCTTTATAAATCCACAGCCAACAAATATGACATTAAATTCTGTTAAGTTTTTTGATCAAAACAATGCATTAGCTATTGGTTATTATGGAACTGTAATGAGAACAACTAACGGCGGTTTGAATTGGAGCAATCCTCTTTCTACTACAGCAATTACAGGTTTAGAAAAATTACATTATTTTGTTATGAATTTTTTTAATGGAAATACCGGGATTATTATTGGTGACAATTCGCAAGGGACTTCAAAGCTTTTTAAAACAACAGATATGGGTGCAACATGGACATTTGTATCGCAGTTTACCGCAAATGCAAGGGCAATGCATTTTATAAATCAAAATACGGGATGGGTTGCATGCGGTTTACAAATTTTAAAAACAACAAACGGAGGTTCTGACTGGCAAAGCTCAATAACGACATTTCCCTCAGATATTTCAAGCATATTATTTCTGAATGACCTGACCGGAATTGCGACTGTATATACCCGTAAAATATTTATTACTTCTGACGGCGGAATGAACTGGAATCTTGTTGATAGTTCAACTGCTAGTTACTCGAATCTATTTTTTATTAATTCACAGACAGGTTTTGTCTGCGGCAGCGGAAGCGGAAGCAGTAGTCTAATAAAGAAAACAACTAATTCCGGTTCAACATGGATAACAAAGCTTTTGAATAGTCAAACAGGAATAATCAGCTCGGTTTACTTTATTAATGCTTTAACAGGTTTTGCAGTTGGTGGAGTGTTTGCCAATCAATTGGCATGCATATTCAGATCCACTGATGAAGGAGAAACGTGGACTCAATTATCAATTAATACGACTTATCATCTTAACTCCGTTGGTTTTTCAGGAAATCTGGGGTTAATAGTCGGGTATGGTGGCAGAGTTGCACGTTCAACCGATCAGGGATTAAGCTGGTCGGTTTCACCGTCGTTTCATCAACCCAATCTGAGTTTTAATTCTTTAAGTTTTATAAATGCAAATACAGGGTGGATAGCAATTGGCGGTTATACAGGGGCTGTACCTATTTATAAATCAACGAATGGAGGCTTAAATTGGGAGATTATTTATATGGCTCAAATATACCCAGACTATCTACAATTTCTAAACAGCGGCACAGGTTATTATAAATCAGGTAATACATTATATAAGTCAACAAACAGCGGATATAACTGGTCACAGCTTCCGCAGCCAAATATTAATGTTAGTTCAATTAATTTTGTTGATGAAAATACCGGGTGGGCGTGCGGATATACCACTCCACCTCTGAAACCAAGAGTTATAAAGACAATTAATGGCGGGAATTCATGGGATACAATTCCTGTTCCTTTGGATTATTCCGCAGTCACCGCTTTTGATTTTATTAATGATAATACCGGATGGATCAGTAAAGCATACGCAATATATCCTATGGGTACTTACAGCAAGATTTTCAGAACAACTAATGGAGGGAAAAACTGGGTTGATTTGCGAACAGATACGAGCATAAGTTATCGTAAAATTAGTTTTTTAAATAATTTAACCGGTTGGGCTTCAGGCAATAACAATTTTATTAAGACAACGAACGGAGGAAGTAACTGGTTAACAATGCAAACCAATAGTGCGGGTCCTATGTTTCAGTTTATCGATGCAAATACAGGCTGGACTGCCGGGTATGGACCAATTTACAAAACAACGAACGGGGGTCTTAATTGGTATTCACAAGTTGATATTGGTTTAGCCAGCATATCGGTTATGCAGTTTATTAATTCTCAAACAGGTTGGATAGTCGGCTCGGATGGACTTATAATAAAAACAACAAATGGAGGTGAGCTGGTATCAATAAATAGTATTCACTCATCAATTCCGCGAAATTATTATCTTGCTCAAAACTATCCCAACCCATTCAACCCCGTAACGATTATAAGATTTCAGATTAAAAGATTATCAGATGTAAAGCTTATTGTTTATGATATGCTTGGCAGGGAAGTAGCAACTCTTGTTAACGAAGAGATGAAACCAGGCACGTATGAGGCTGACTGGGATGCATCGAATTTTTCCAGCGGTGTGTATTTTTATAAGATAGTGGCTGGAGAGTTTGTACAAACAAATAAAATGGTTTTGATGAAATAGATTTTAGCACTTTTTGTGTGAGTAAAGTATGGATTTAGAAGAGCACTTCGTGACCCGCTTTCGCGGGAATGACAATACAAAAAGGCGTTCTATCGAACGCCTTTAGTATAATCTCAGTGGACTTAATGACTTAGTGGTGAAATGTTTTAATTCTTAAAGCCCGGCTCGAACAATCTTTTTATACCAACTGATTTTCCCGTCTGAACATCAATATTTACAACCACTGCGCTGAGCTTTACATCATTTATTGCAACGTCGGTCTTATGGGGAGTCTGGTAGTAGAACCTTGCGATAGATGCTTCCCTGTTTCCGCCGATTACTCCCTCAAATGCGCCTGTCATACCAACATCGGTAATAAATGCAGTACCGCCCGGCAAAATGCGCTCATCTGATGTCTGCACATGTGTGTGAGTTCCAACTACTGCGCTTACTTTGCCATCCATATACCACCCGAATGCTATCTTCTCAGCAGTTGCTTCGGCGTGCATATCAACAAAAATCAGGTTGGTTTCTTTCTTCAGTCTCTCCGCCAGTTTATGCGCCGTTCTGAAAGGGCAATTAAGCGTTGAAAGATATACCCTTCCCATTACGTTAATTACGGCAAGTTTAAACAAGCCCCCATCAACCGTTATCGGATAAACCTGGAATCCGCGGCCGTAAACGTCTTCATGGTGATTTGCAGGTCGGAGCATTCTGGCGTCATCTTTGAGTATGTTTACCGATTGCAGCTTGCTGAATGTATGGTTGCCGCCTGTCATGCATTGAATGCCTGCATCGTATGCCCGCTTAACATCTTTATCAAGAAAACCTTTGCCGCCCGAGAGATTCTCGCCGTTTGCAATTACAAAATGTATGCTGTGCTTTTCAACGATCTTCTTCAGATTATCTTCAACATACTTCAAACCGGGCTCACCGATTATATCGCCTATGAATAATATATTTAAATTCAATTTACAGTTAGTAATTAATAATGAGTATTATATAATAAAAGCTGTCCAGCACAGTCGTCTTTTACAATTCGTAATTCTTAATTCGTAATTACTAATTGTGTTAGTAGCTTTCTGACTTATTCGGAAACTTCTGGTGCTTAACGTCTTTAATGTAATTCCTGAAGGCGTTTTTGGAAAGTTCTGCAATATTAAGGTACTTCCTGACAAACCTCGGGTGGAACATTTCAGTCATTCCCAGCATATCGGGCGTTACAAGAATTTGTCCGTCACAATGAATACCAGCACCGATACCGATTGTCGGAATGCGGAGGGAATCCGTTACTTTTTTTGCTAGTGAGGCAGGAATTTTTTCCAGTACGACGGCAAAACAGCCAGCATCTTCCAGAATCTTAGCGTCTTTTTGTATCTGGCGTGCTTCTTTTGGGTCTGTGCCCCGTGTTACATAAGTTCCGAAAATATTTATTGATTGCGGCGTAAGCCCCAGGTGACCCATTACCGGGATACCGACTTTCACCAGATGCTTTACAACTTCAGCAATTCGCTCACCGCCTTCGAGCTTAACAGCATCTGCGCCGGTTTCCTTCATAACCCGTCCGCAATTCCTTACGGATTCTTTCAGGTCAACATGATAGCTCATGAACGGCAGGTCTACAACCAGCAATGCAGTTCTTACAGCTTTCCGTACTATCTTTGCATGGTATATCATTTCATCAAGGGTTACAGTCAAAGTGGTCGCATTTCCCTGTATAACATTTCCAAGGGAATCACCCACTAAAATAAGATCTATGCATGCTTCATCAAGGTAACGCGCCATGAGGAAATCGTATGCAGTAAGAGCAGAGATCTTCTCGCCTTTTTGCTTCATTGTTACAAGGGTTTTGGTAGTTATTTTTTTTCTCTCAGGCTTCACCGGTTTTTTTGGTTCGTTATCGTTCTTGTTTTCTGTCATATAATTTCACCTGCTTCAAATTAGTTAGTAATGAATTCGGCTTTCATTCCGGGTTCAGCGATATCTTCTGAGGTGTTAATACTTTTGAATTCCGGATCAAATGTCGATTTGAACCCGCTGAATACTGCATCTGCAGCCTCATTATATGTAACATTTCCCGTGATAATATCATTAATACACGTAGTTTTTTCCTCAATCTCGCGGATCATTCGTACTCTTTCTTCACCGGTTATATTCAGATAGTTGACTATTTCTTTGTGATGATTCCCGATCAGTATAGAGCCATGCTGAAGTACAATGTCTCCGAATTTTCTCTGTGCGCTGCCGACGAGCTTTTTGCCTTTGTAATTTATCTCATTCTTAATGGCGCTGTTGAAGCACAGGTTATACATACCGGTCTTGATCAGCTTGACGAGGTCAGGAGTTTCTTTTGTAAACGACAGATTTTCAAGTTCAGGGTCGAGCAGTTTTAATCCATTCAGGATAGCAAATGAAATATCGCGGTAAAGATCCCTGACAGGCCTTTTTGACCTGAAAACAACTGAATATGTAAGCTCCTCTGAATGAAGAACAGCTCTCCCTCCCGTCGGACGGGTTACTACATCAATTCCATCTGATTCGCATTTTGAGTAATCGATATTGAAACTGCTGGCAAAGCGGCTTTGATTATAACCAAGCGAGAGTGTGTAAGGCTTCCACCTGTAAAACCTGAGGAAAGAAATATCTTCTTCACGGCATCTATCGACAAGATTCCGGTCGAGATCCATATTATAAACCCCTGTGCGAAAACCGGAGTTTATCAATTCCCACATCTTATTTTCTGATAATACCGCGCTCACTTTGTTCAATAAATGCGATTATGTTCTTAACTTCTTCTGTCATATTAACGGAATCTTTAACAGCTTTCAGGGCATCGCTGATGTTATATTCAGAGCCGTAAATAAGATTATATGCATTTTTAATATCCCTGATCTGCTCATCAGTAAAACCGCGCCGCTTGAGCCCGATAATATTCAAACCTTTATAAGCCAATTGTGTTCCGCCGGCGAGTATATAGGGTGGAACGTCCTGTGTAACACGCACGCCGAATGCTATGAAACTGTGTGCCCCAATACGTGTAAACTGGTGAATGCCAACCATACCGCCAATTACAGCCCAGTCACCAATTACAACATGTCCGCCCATGTTGACCATATTAGCTATTATTACATTATTCCCGATTACAGAATCATGCGGAATATGTACATAAGACATAATATAGCATTTTTTGCCAATTACGGTTTTGCCATGAGCCACAGTTCCGCGGCTAATAGTAGCAAATTCCCGGATGACAGTATTCTCGCCGATTTCCAGTTTAGTTTTTTCACCTTTGTATTTCAGGTCCTGCGGTTCAGCTCCAAGAATTGCGGAATGAAATACTCTTACCCCCGAATCAATATTTGTACCGGAATGTATAAGCACATTACTGTGTATTTCAGCATTATTGCCGATATCTACGCCTGATTCAATGATGGAAAAAGGGCCGATGGATACATCTTTGCCAATTACGGCATCCGGGGAAATTACTGCTTTATCGCTGATGTTGTTCATAAATTTTTAATAACGGGATTGCCCCTGTTCATTTTTTAATTAGCCTAGGGTCTTATCTACTATAACGTTATCGTTTTCAATTGAGGTCTTGGTTATCATCTCGCCGATGAGCCCTATGGAAAAGAACTGCACACCTACAATTGCCATAAGTATAGCAACAAAGAAAAGCGGCCTTCCGCTAATCGGGACAGATTCAACAAATTTCATGATTGTCAAATATATCAGTACACCAAATCCGGCAAGGAAACTGAGCACACCGATAAATCCAAACAAATGCAGAGGGCGTTTTATATATTTTGTTGTGAACAGGACCGTGATAAGATCGAACAAGCCGTTAAAAAATCTGGATAAACCGTATTTAGTAGTGCCGTATTTGCGCTCATGATGAGTAACAGGGATCTCTGTGACCCTGTAACCGGAAAGATGTGCAAGAGCAGGTATATAACGGTGCATTTCGCCATATACTTTAATGTTTTTGACTACATCTTTCACATATGCTTTAAGTCCGCAATTATAATCGTGCAGCCTTAATCCCACCATTACACTTGTAACCTTATTAAAAAGCCTGGAAGTATGCTTTTTTATAAATGGGTCATGGCGTACTTTCTTCCAGCCGGAAACAAGATCGAAACCTTCGTTTAACTTTGAAATTAATGCAGGTATTTCAAACGGATCGTCCTGAAGATCAGCATCCATGGTTATTACATAATCGCCCTTAGCAGCTTTAAATCCTTCCTGGAGAGCCGCTGATTTCCCGTAATTACGCTTAAACTTCAAGCACTTGAAACGGGTGTTTACACGGTGAATTTCCTGAAGTTTCTGGAATGAGGCATCAGTCGAGCCGTCATCAATAAAAATAACTTCCCATGTGCATCTCATGTTATCCAGTACCTTTTTCAGTGCTACGGATAGCTCAACCAAAGAACTTTCTTCGTTATAAAGCGGTACAACAACAGTAACCGATTTGTTTGAAAGATTTACAAGCGGTGCCTGAGTTTGAGATTGATTCCTGCTGCTATCACGCGGAACGAAGCGTTTCTGATTGTTCTTTCTGTAGTATTTCTTGTGCTGCTGCGGTTTCTGTTCCGGCGGATTTTCTTTTTTCGGCTGGTTAACTTTTTGCTGTCCCGGTACTGCCTTTTGCTGCGGGTTTCTGATCACGTTTTGCTGTGGTGATGCCCCTTTATTCTGCCCGTTTGTTTCTGCCATGGGCTGCTGCTGCTGAGTTACCGGATCGTTTTGCTTTACCGGTGCAGGTTTATTTTCCTGGTTTTCGATAGTCTTTTCTTTATATTTTTCTTCGTCTGGTTTTCTTCTTTTTATATATCTTTTTTTCGGTTTAAATGTATCTTGCAGCTTTGCCACCAAATCCTTTCAAAATAATGGTTATTATAGAAAATATCACACAAAATTAACCAAATATGTTTGCAAAAACAATTGGAAAGATAATTTATGGCCTTAATTTCCCTGATTTTCACTGTTTTATTATTCATTCTGCCCGGGTCGAAAGTAATTGCTTTGGTAAGCAATGTGCCGCCATAAAAAATGCCGCCGGAAGTTTGGGCTTCGATGGCGGCAAAAAACGGGGGAATTTGGTGAGATCGAGAATTGTTATTTAACCAGTTCAAATATAGTGATGCATTTGTAAAGAGGTTTGTACGGCGTGTAACAACTTGTAAAAGTTGATTTGGTTTAAGTCCTTTTCTTCATTGCTAGTACTTTCGGATTTCGGTAATTTCGTAGGATATTATGGAATTTTTAAAAGAAATACTTCATCAGATATACGACGTAAAGGCACTTGTGATGTGGGCAGGTTATTTAGGGCTGGCAGCAATTGTGTTTGCTGAAACAGGGCTTCTTGTTGGTTTTTTTCTGCCCGGTGATTCGCTGCTTGTTACTGCCGGATTATTTGCCGCAACAGGTGATTTGAATATAATATATCTCAATCTCCTGTTAATTCCTGCTGCAATATTGGGAAATCTTGCAGGATACTGGATTGGACAAAAATCAGGTCCAATGCTCTTCAAAAGAGAGCAATCACTGCTTTTCCGGAAGGACTACCTTATCAAGACTAAAGTTTTCTATGAAAAACACGGCGCGTCTACTATGATCATAACCCGCTTTATGCCCATACTAAGGACATTCGCACCGGTAGTAGCCGGAATCGGGAGCATGGATTACAGAAAATTCCTTTATTACAATATTTCAGGAGCAGCCGCATGGATATTGAGCATGACATTGATGGGATATTACCTTGGACGGCTTGTACCGGGTATTGAGAACCATATCGAAAAAGTGATAATAGTTGTTGTATTTCTATCACTACTTCCCGGACTTATTAAATATGTTAAGCACAAGCTCCAAAAACGCAAAATCACGACAGAGGAGGCGTAAATAACTATATTGATAAAACCCTTTAAAACTGCTAAATTTACAAAATAACACAAGAAATTTTTACTTATGCCTACATTTTTTTTAAACGGAAAAGAATTAGAATTTAAACAGGGTGAAACTATTATAGAGGTGGCTCAAAGGGCCGGAATAGAGATCCCTCATTTTTGCTGGCATCCATCACTGAGCGTATCCGGAAATTGCCGCATATGCCTGGTGGAAGTTGAAAAAGCTCCGAAAGGAATGATAGCATGCGCAACGCAGGCAACTGATGGAATGGTTGTCCACTCGGATAGCCCGAAAGCTGTTCATATGCGCAATGCAGTTATGGAATTCCTGCTTATTAACCATCCGCTTGATTGCCCTATATGTGATGAAGCAGGTGAATGTAAACTTCAGGATTATGCTTATAAGTACAGTATTGGCAAATCACGTTTTGATGAAACCAAAAACCATAAAGATAAAAGAATTGAGCTTGGACCGAATGTCATGTTTGACCAGGAAAGATGTATAAGCTGCTCACGCTGCATAAGATTTTGCGAAGAAGTTGCCGGCGATCCGCAATTGACATTTGTAAGCCGCGGCGAACATGTTACCATCGAGACTTTTCCAGGCAAGCAGCTTGATAACCCCTACGCTATGAATGTAATTGAACTTTGTCCGGTAGGCGCGCTTACTTCACGCGATTTCAGGTTCCGTGCCAGAGTTTGGGATATGAGCCGCACAGAAAGCATTTGTACCGGCTGCGCCAGAGGCTGCAATATGGATATATGGGCAAGAAATAATGAGATAATGAGGCTTACTCCAAGAGAGAATATGGATGTGAATCAATACTGGATGTGCGACCATGGCAGGCTTGATACATTCAAGTATGTTAATGATGAAGCAACACGTGTGAATTCACCTATGATGAGATCCGATGATATTTCAATAGATAATGACGGACTTACTTCCTGTGATTGGGACGATGCTGTTTCCAGAGTACTTTCAGAACTGAAGAATTATAAGGCAGATGAAATTGCATTTATCGCTTCACCATTTTCGACACTTGAAGATAACTTTGTGCTGAAGCGTTTTGCAAATGAAATTGTCGGGACGAAAAATATTGTTTACATTCCACTTATCGAAGGTAAAGATGATAAACTGCTCCTACGGGCAGATAAGACCCCGAACGCTGCGGGATTAAGATACCTTGGTATTAAGCCGATCGATACTAAGTTTATCAATAAATTCCTGAGGAAGGAATTCAAAATGTTATATATGATAAACGACAGTTTAGGAAGGCTTGAAAAAACGGATGAAATTGCAAAAGCAATTGAAGTAGGTATTTTGCATCTGAGTAATTTTGGTGAACAGAGCAAAAAAGCAACGGTAATATTTCCTTCTTCAACTTATGCTGAAATTAACGGAACATTTGTCAATTTCCAGAACAGGATACAGAGGATCAGGCCGGCTGTTGCATCGCTTGAGCAGGAAAGGCTTCCCGGCGAGTTTGCAGTGAGCAGGCTGGATAAATTCGGGGCACAAAATGACAGCTGGACAAAAGGCACACGCTTCAATGCACGTCCGGTATGGAAGGTAATTTCTCAGATGGCAAAAGTTCTTGGAAATGATTTTGGATACGAAAATACTGAAGAAGTATTTGATGATATTGCTTCCAAAGTGCCTGAGTTTTATGGAATGAATTATGAGTCGATTGGCACTCAGGGTTCGCTCATCGGACAGACTGAAAAAGTTACAGTGTAGACCGGACAGGAAGTTCTGCATGCATAAATTAATTTGAATTATTATTTTGCCCGCAACTGAGTTGTGGGCTTTTATTTAAGTAATTGGATATAAAAAAACATATATCTGCAAAGCTAAAGTCGGCATTAAAGGAATGCGGCATAGAAACCGATTCAATTGCACTTGAGAGGCCGAAAGAAGGCTCAAACGGCGATATTTCCAGTAATGCTGCAATGATGTTTGCAAAAAAAGCAGGCTCTAAACCCCGCGAATTTGCTGAAGGATTAATTGCTTCTCTTGGTATTCCGGATTCTTATATTACCGGTGCAGAAGTTGCCGGGCCGGGATTTATTAATTTCTTCATTTCTGATAATTATTTCAGGGATAAACTTGCGGAAATTCTTGAAAAGTCAGCGGAGTATGGCAGGCTGGATGTTAACAAAGGCAAAACTGCAAATTTGGAATGGGTGAGCGCTAATCCAACCGGACCTCTGCATACCGGTCACGGCAGGCAAACAGCTCTTGGAAAAGCGATCGCAAATCTTCTGGAATGGACCGGATATACTGTTACCCGTGAGTATTATTATAATGATGCCGGTAAACAGATGGAAACTCTTGCAAGATCGGTTTATGCACGGTACCGGCAGATATTTGAACCTGAGTTTCCGTTCCCGGAAGACGGTTATTCCGGTGAATATGTTAAAGAAATTGCCGGAATGCTATTTGAAAAATACCGTGATGAGCTGGTTGATACAGGAGATAAGAAATTCAAGGAAGCCGGGGAAGAGTGGTGTTTTAATTCAATACGGTATACATTGAAAAGAATGGGGATCATTCATAATATTTTTTTCAATGAAACCTCTCTTTATGAATCAGGGAAGATCAAGGAAGCACTTGAGGAATTTGAAAAGCGGGGCCTTTCTTACAAAAAAGATGATGCCATTTGGCTCAAAACTTCGGAATTACTGAAAGATAAAAAAGATGCTAAGGATAAGGTCATAGTTAAATCAACCGGTGAACCTACATACCGGCTGCCCGATATGGTTTATCATATTGATAAGATAAAGCGCGGGTATGATCTTATTCTGGATATTTTCGGAGCTGATCACCGTGATACATATAAGGAAGTTCTCGCCGGAGTTGAAGGGCTTGGTTATGATTTATCAAAAATAAAAGTCATCATCCACCAGATGGTAACATTCGTGCAGGATGGCAAGCCTGTGAAGATGAGCAAGCGGGCCGATAATGTTTATTCGCTCGATGAGCTGCTTGATGATGTAGGGGTTGATGTCGCGCAGTTCTTTTTTGTGATGAGAAGCGCCAATACACACCTTGAGTTTGATATAGAGCTTGCCAAAGAGCAATCAGACAAAAACCCTGTGTTTTACCTGCAATACGCGCATGCCAGGATTTGCGGAATCCTTCGCAACGCTCTGGAAGCACTTCCGGAGTATAAAAATACTCAAAGTATTAATTTTGAATTGCTGAAAGCCCCTGAAGAAATAAGCCTTATGAAGATCCTGTCAATTTTCCCTGAGGTGGTTACCGCGGCAGCATCAGCGCTGGAACCGCACAAGATAATTACATACCTTAACGAAGTAGCTGAGAATTATCACAAATTCTACCATAATAACCGTGTAATAAACCTCGAAGACAAAGAGACTTCATATGCCCGGCTTAAACTGTGCGAGGCATCGAAAACAGTGCTGAAAAACGGGTTTGAAATAATCGGGATAAGTGCTCCGGAGAGAATGTAGGATTTGATTTGAAGATTTAAAGATTTAAAGATTAGAAGCATAGATTTCAGATTTTCGAATTCAACTTTCATCATTGCCCTTCAATTTATTTTATTTAAATATTGCATAATAATTTGAAATATTTCATGTTATTTTTGTAAAGGAGTAATTATGAGATCTCTATTGCATTTCCTTTTTGTGCTCTTCATTTTCAGTGCGCTTACATACCTATATTCTCAGGACAAAAATCTTTCTGTAAAACTCAGCATTGAAAAAGATGTGTACCGCATTGAAGAATTAATTGTGGTAAGAGTTCAGTTCACGAATTTCGATACAGCTCAATATAGAATTGAATACAATTGCTCGCTTGAGGACGATATTTTATGGCGATTGATTTTTATAGATGAGGAGGGTACAATTATTAAGTTTAAATCGGACCTTGTTTATTGTTGCATTGGTGGCCATATTAATGTTAATCCTTCAGGTTCTTATGAAAGTTATGGTGCACCCGCATTCAGAAGAGCTTCCGGGAGATTTGGGGGCAATATGGTTTTGCCTGATGGAAGTTATTCTTTATATTATTCCAGTCCATTATACGGCAATTCAGACACTGTCAAATTCAGGATCATAAAAGATAAACGCATTGACAGTTATAATTCACTTTTGAAATTGCGTTTGAAAACTGACATTGATGAAAGAATTGATGGATGGCGTAAATTTTTGATGGATGAAAGAAATTCTGACTATGCGAATTACGCAATTGACGAATTACGAATCATAAAAAATAGTGAAAAAGAAAATGCTTTGAAAATAGAAGATCTATTTTGGTATTTTGGCATTAACCCTGATGCATGGTCAACAGATGTTTACCTGTTTGATGCTTTACACCTCGTAAGAAGTAGATATGGTGAAATTAAGATGTACGAATTCCTGAATAAACTGATCAATAAATACCCGGATACTCGCGTTAGTGTGATAGCTAAAAAGATAGTGGATGACAAGGAAATACCTGACTCTAATTATTAACTTCTGTACCGAAGAAAATTAATTTATCCAAACGCAATATTACTTCTTGCATAGATCTATAATTCTCTCCAGATCCTCAGCTGTGTAATACTCAATAATAATATTTCCGGTTGTTGATGAGCTTGGGTGCAGTTTTACCCTTGTGCCGAAATGCTCCATGAACTTCTCTTCAAGGAATTTTATTGCTGCCTTATTCTGGTCCGTTATCTCGTATATCTTCTTATCTTTCTTAACCTTTTTATCCTGCTTTTTGGATCTTGTAAATTCTTCTGCTTTTCTTACGCTTAAATTCTCAGAAGTGATTTTCTTCCAGAAAAGCAGCTGGTCAACTTCGTTATCAAATGCCAGGATTGAGCGGGCATGGCCTTCTGAGATATCACCTTTTTGAATACTTTGTTTTATCTCTTCCGGCAGGCTGAGCAGGCGTATTGTATTTGTCACAGCACTTCTGGATTTCCCTACTTTCTCTGCGACCTTTTCCTGAGTTAAGCTGCACTCATTTATTAATCTCTGGTAACCTTCCGCCACTTCAATAGCATTCAAGTCAGTTCTCTGGATATTTTCAATCAGTGAAATTTCAAGAAGTTCTTCTTTGGAAGTAACATCGAGGATGAATGAAGGGATTTTCTCAATCCCAGCAAGTTTTGAAGCGCGCAGACGGCGCTCGCCTGAGATAAGTTCATATGTACCGTCATCAAGCTTTCTGACTGTGATAGCCTGTATGACCCCTTTTTGCTTTATTGATTCTGCAAGGTCCTTTAATTCTGATTCATTGAAATCTCTCCTCGGCTGGTAAGGATTCGTTTTTATGCTGCCGGTCGGAAGAAATAATATCTGTTCCTCATTAATTACATTCGGATTCAGTTCTGTAATATTCTCATGCAGAGATTCTTCAACTGATGATGAACCGCCAAAGAGCACATCAAGCCCTTTTCCTAGTCCGCCTTTGGATTTATCTTTAGACATTACTTTTTACTTTGGTTAATATTTTTCCCGGAACTATCTTTGTTCAATACTTCAAATTTCGGTGCATCGTAGGTTAATATGTTATCGAATTTCTGCAGGTGCTCCATCCCATTTTTCTTCAGAAATTCATTGGCAAGCTCAAAATAGTTTTTTGCTCCCATTGATTGAGGATCATAAACAACAACAGGCTTCCCATAGGAAGGGGATTCACTTATTTTAACATTCCGCATAACCTTTACCTTATAAAGCTTTTCCTGAAAATACTTCTCCAGCTCGCTTGCCACCTGGTTTGAAAGCCTTAGCCTTGCATCGAACATGGTCAGCAGGTAACCTTCAATTTCAAGCCCCGTGTTAAGCCGCGATTTTATCGTTTTAATAGTATTTAGAAGCAATGTCAGCCCTTCGAGAGCATAATATTCACTCTGCACAGGTATAAGTACAGAATTTGACGCTACAAGTGAGTTCAGTGTTATTAAGCTCAGTGAAGGAGGGCAATCAATGAAGATAAAATCGAAATACTCTTTGATCTCATCAAGCTTTTTCCTCAGAATATATTCCCTTTCAGGCATACCTACGATCTCAATTTCTATGCCAACAAGATTTATGTTTGACCTGACGACAAAAAGGTTTGGGATCTCTGTTTTTGTAACACATTCTTTCGGACTCCTTACCCCGGTCAGCAGTTCATAAACAGAACCTTCCATTGTGTTTGTAGGAAAACCAAGCCCAGAGGTTGCATTTGACTGCGGGTCGATATCAACAAGCAAAACTTTGCATCCGCAGGCTGCAAGCGCCGCCGCCAGATTAACCGCAGTAGTGGTTTTGCCTACCCCGCCTTTTTGATTTGCTATTGATATTATTTTGGACAAATTGTCTGCTGATTTGTAAAATTATTATGAAATTATAAATCTATAGAACCGCCAAAAGGTATTACCACACATTTTCTGCCTATCGATTCTACTTTTCGTTTGAATTCATCCGGGTCAGTATCGATAACCGGAAATGTACCGAAGTGAACCGGTATAGCAATTTTGCAATTCAGGAACTCAACTGCCTTGACGGCATCATCAATTCCCATAGTATAATTATCGCCTATTGGCAGTATAGCCGCGTCAATTGAGTGCATTTCTCCTATTAGCTTCATATCAAGGAAGAGGCTCGTATCACCGGCGTGGTAAATATTTTTGCCGCCTATCGAAATAATTACTCCTGCTGGTTCGCCCATATATGCTCCTCCAAGTGATGAACTGTGATGGGCTATAGTCAGCCTTACTTTCCCGAACGGAAAGTTTCGTGACCCGCCGATATTCATTCCGTGAGCATTGCAGCCTTTGGAAGAAAGATAAATAGCCAGTTCATTTGTGGCAATGACCTGTGAGTTATTGCGCTTTGCAATTTCAATTGTATCTCCAACGTGATCTTCATGTGCATGGGTTAAGATAATGAAACCGGCCTCTATGTCAGATGGTTTTGCCTTGGCATGCTTGTTGCCGCTAAAAAACGGGTCAACAAGTATATTATAGTCACCCGAACCGATCTCGAAAGCAGAATGCCCGTGATAAGTGATTTTTATCATTTCTGAAGATTATTAACAGGAAGTTAAACAAAGTTACTACAACTATTATTGTAATTCAATTAAATAAAAAGGGCAGATTTATTGAGTCCCTTAAAAGCGATTTTTTAGATAAGACAGACTAAAAAAGTTTTAAATAAGTCATGAGAAAAATAATATAAATAAGGATCCCTGCACTGCCCATGAGAATATGATATTTACCTCCCTTTTTACCGAACGGAAGAGCAAATAAAACAGCAAGTGACAAAATAACAAGCAAAAATTTTAATGTGAATATATTCTGGTAAAATGCAATAACGGTCAGTGATATTAATACTCCTGCAAATAATATACGATGCATCAGTTTCGTCATTCTGATTATCTTAAAGTACAGCAGCCATCCCGCAGTGTAATTCACTGCATAGAATCCCAAAGCGATCCATATGAATACATTTTCTACAGTTCTGTGCCCCATTTATCCCTGTATGCCAGTTCTTTGATTCCTTTGCGCTGTGAAGATTTCCAGTCAATTGTTGGTCGCTTAATAGAAGGGTCAACATATCCCATTCTGAATATAGCGCACATTTCAAAATCATCGGGTACACTCAGCATATTGGAAATTGCTTTCCAGTTCTCGGGAATTTCCCCCGGTGTTGAAATAAACTGCATGCCCATACCTAATGCAGTAGCTGCAAGCCACAGGGTCTGAATAACTGCTCCCATTGAGATAACCGAATAAAATCCGGAAAGCTCATCTTTTTTATACTCATCTTTTGTGAGAGAAATGATAAAGAGCAGGGGAGAGGATGCAACAAGTTTCTCCTCGTCGTTTCCCAATATTCTTGGGACCTTAAACTTAGCCATTACCTTACCACCCTTTTCTGAAAATATCGTTCTGACAAATGGTTTCAATACTGCAGGCAGATGGTCAATGTGGATTCCGTCTTTGGTTTTTTCCATTTCTTTTTCACTGAAGCGGAAGTATTTCCTGTACTGCTTCCAGAATCTTCCGTCATCCATTAGCTGAACCATTGAATCACCTGCAATTTTTGCAATTTTACCGATAATCTCTTCATCAGTTACGGCTATAAATCGCCATGGCTGGGAATTAAAATGGCTTGGCGAGTGCGATGCCAATTTGACAAGGAGATCAATATGCTCCTGTGATACTTTTTTATCTGCGAATGCCGAATTTGCAGTTTTGCGGTTTACAATTGCTTCGAATAATTCCATAATAACTCCACCCTTAACGCACCGGAGGTACGTTTTCTCACCCAAAATGAGATGAAATAAATTTAATGTGATTCTACTATTATAACAATAAATAAAAAAGGCAGGTTTTTACACCCGCCAGTATTCAAATAAATTCATAAATTTTATTTTAACAAAACCATTTTCTTAGTTTCTGAATAACTGCCTGCAATAAGCTTATAAAAATAAACCCCACTTACAAAATTTGTTGCATCCCAATCTGTCTTATATATACCCGGTTTCAGATTCCCATTTACAAGTGTTTCAACTTCTCTTCCCTGAATATCGTAAATAGTCAGATTTACAAATCCGAAATCCGCGATCCGGAATTCGAAATTTGTAGATGGGTTAAAGGGGTTGGGGTAGTTTTGAGAAAGTGAAAAACCGTTTGGGATTTGTGAGGAAATTTGTTGAATGCCTATCGGAAACAACTGTGTATAAACCTGTGCTCCATTATTCTGATTGTTAAATAATCCTGTATAAAGTTTTACAGCGTTAGTATCACTTAAGTCTCTGATTATTTTTGAAGCAACAGGGTTTTGCGGTAGGCCGTTATTTATAACAGTAAATGTCTGCCCCTCGTTTGTACTTTTATATACTCCTCCACCAGGTTGTTGAGTATTTTTGGAACTGGCAGCAATAAAAAAATGATATTGCTCCTCAAGACTGACATAAGCCTTGGATACTGATTCAACTTTTACATTTGTTCCTAAAATAGCAGAAAGAACTAAACCCGCATAGCCGGCTTTTGATGAGCTCGTAAGAATTTTTCCGTCATCGGTTCCGGCTATTAGTTTTTCTGTAGAACCATTATCTGTATTTATTCTATAAAATTCCACGGATGTTACAGTATCTCCTGCAGGAACTCCCGTGCTTTGATACCATGAATCTCCAAGGTTTGTTGAAATAAATAATCCGTTGCTTGTAGCTGCTGCAAAAATATTATTTGAATCAACTGCCAAATCCCACACCCAGCTATTTGCGGGGATGCCATTATTTACAGGATTGAAAACTGTTCCGCCATTGGTGCTTTTTAGGACTCCGCTTCTTGTCCCAAGATAAATGGTGTTATTATCCTCTGAAGGAGCGATAATGGAAAAAATGTTATTGCCGGCTCCTATCGGATAGTGCTGGAAGAAAGTATAACCGTTATCCGTAGAGCGATAGAGCGCTTCTGGATTTGGGTAGGGCCAGGAACTTGCAAATATATATCCTCCTCGGGAAATTGTAAGTGTCCTTGCAGTATAACCATTTATGAGTTCTTCCCAGTAATCGCCTCCATCAGCGGACCTTCTGATGCCTCCATATTGCCCGCTTGGCCAGTTAAAACTGGAGGTAGTAACAATTAACGCTCCATCATCAGTAACGATCATATCAGTAATTCCTCCGCCTGCCGGTGTTCCTTGTGTCTGCACCCATTGTGATAAAACAGGAACTGATAAAGATATGAGTAAAATAATTAAAGAGTTTTTCATTTTGTATTTCCCTTCCATCTCACTTGGAGAGTTATTTGGTTAATATCATTTTTTTAGTTTCTGAAAATTGAGTTTTCATAATACTTTCTTCTTTTTTTTACGGGCTCGTTAAGTCCCCAAAAAACTTTGCAGTTTTTTACGGGACTTGCTCCAGAGCCCGCCCTGTGAGATGGGATGTTCAGAATTAAAATTGAATTCATATGATCTCACAGGAATTTATTAATTGCTTCAAAGATATGTTTCCAATATCACCCCGGCAAAGAAACTTTTGGTATATACGAACCATAGAATATTTAATTATTATTCCAAACTAATTACATTAACTGTTTGTATTACATGTAGTTACAGTTAAAATTCATAGTTTCAATTGTCATAAGAAAATTGTAACTTTGCATTAACTTTTTTTTTAAAATATGATATCAAGCAAGGCAATTGACCTGGTTAGTACTTTCAATGAAGCTGAATTTAAAGAATTCGGCTTATTCATTGCTTCACCGTTCTATAATAAAGAAGTAGTGCAGGTAAAGTTCTATGAAATAATGAAAAAACAACGCCCTTTGTTTACAGGTTACAGTTTTGAAAAAGAAAAAGTATTTGTGAAACTTTATCCGGGTAAAAAATATAATGACGGGGTAATGCGTAACATCCTTTCCAGAACTCTTGAGCTGGCAGAAAACTATTTAACCGTAAAAAGGCAGGCTGCGGATCCATTTTCATGCAGGATATCGTTAATGAGAGAACTAAGTGAAAGAAAAGTGCAGAAGCTGTTTGAAAAAGTTGAAGTCAAGGCTAAGGAAATACTCGATAACCTGCCTGCGAAGGATGATCAGTATTATTACAGCAGTTTTGTTCTGTTGAACGAAAAGAGTAAATTCTTAAGCAGGCAAAAAAGCTCACTGTATACATCTAATGACCTGCTATTGGAAGCATCAGAAAACCTGACCGTTTCATTTCTAATTACAATGCTGCAAAGTAAAACAAATATTGCAAACTCAAACCTGAAAATATTTAATTTTGATAAAGATCCAACAGTCAATGAACTGGAAATATTGGCTGAAAAAGAAATTACAAAGAATGCTGAAATTACTTACCTGAAGTATTATTATAATTCCTTTAAACTGGCAAGAACCCTGGATGAGAAATATTTTTATGAACTAAAGAAGATCGTTGACTCCTCGTATGATAAATTCAGAGATCAGGATAGAAAGGATATTTTTACGATATTAACAAATTATTGTTACTTTAAAATAAATGAAGGTGAACTTCATTTTAAAAAGGAGCATTTCCTGCTGTTCCGGGAAAACATTATGCGCGGGCATTACAAAGGCAGCAGGAATTACCTGGATCATATTAAGTATTTTAACGTAGCGGTAACCGGGCTTGAAGCCGGTGAATTATGCTGGGTGGTTGATTTTATTGAAAAGTATAAGTCAGAGCTTGATGATATAAACAGGGAAAATTCATATAACTTCTGCCGAGCATTGGTTTATTATCATCAAGCCAAGTATAATGATGCGGTGAACTGGGCAGCAAAAGTTAAGGCAGATGATCTTTCATATAAGCATCAGCTCAAATCTCTTTACCTGAAGATATACTATGATATGAATGAAACCGAACCTTTTTACAGCCATATTGATAGTTACAGGCATTTCCTGCTGAATGAAAAGCTAATTCCCGAAGTTACCAAGCAAGTGATAAGCAGTTACATAAATTTTACTAAAAAGCTGTTTGATATTAAGAACCGGATAGAAGAAAAAGATTTTGATCTGTTTAAAATCAGGAAAGATATTTCAGATAATAAAGCAATGATAAATAAATCATGGCTGCTCGAGAGGGCAGATAAGATTGAAAAAAGCCTGAGCCGGTAGTGGGTTTTTACACCTCATAGGAAAAATAATTTACAGAAATATTTAATAACATTACTTAATAACCTTTAATTCTCTTAAAATATCTTCTGCCGTAACAACCTCCTGGCAGGGAACCATGACCTTGACCTTATTTACAATGTGCCCGCTGGAATCACCATTTGCTTCAAAAAGCGTGTAAACGAGCCGGGTTCCGCCCTTAGGCTTGGCGAGTGTGACGCCATTTTGACAAGGAGATCAATATGCTCCTGTGATACTTTCTTATCTGCGAACGCCGAATTTGCAGTTTTGCGGTTTACAATTGCTTCGAATAATTCCATATAATTTTACCACGGTTTTGTTTCAGGGACTAATGAAATAATTGATAAATAAATGAATGTTCAAAAAGTACGAAGGATTAAGCATTTCAGAAATTATATGAAATGCCTATCCATGGTATTGGATAGAAAAAATCATCTCCTGAGATTACCGCATAAGTTCCAAAATCCGCTGCCAGGTTCTCACCGGAAAAACGAATACCAAGCGAGGGGAAAAAGATGAATTCCTCAGTTTCGTTTCCGAAGAGTATTAAATTTTCCGAGAGCAATGAAGCTGACTTTGAAATTCTGGTTTGACCGCCGATTAATACAGCAGGCCTGTTATAAACCTCATCACTTGAAAAAGCTAAGAACGGGCCAATTGTTATTGAATTCATTGCTGTTCCGAATGTGCCTACTGTGTAAATAACTCCTACTATACCATCGCTGGTAGTAGAACCGACAATTGCTCCACCCAGAGATACGGCTGCATTTTTTACATTTAAAGGAGTTATTTTAGAAGATACATAATATATAAAGGTTCCGCCGCCGCTGGCAACAAAAGGTAACCCACCAAAGCCGATACTGGCAAAATCAGATACACCAATTACCAGGTGGGGAAAAATGAGCTCTACGGCATTGAATTGCACCTCACCGGATTTCAAGGGGCGCCCTGTCGGCAAAGCCATTAACCTGTTATCAGCAGGATCCTTTTTGTAATATTCTTTTCCTACAACATTCCCGTTAAAAGGCTTGATTTCAAGTATCTGGCTTTTAGGGATAACCGAAATAATTCCAGAAAGGCTTCTTAAAGTTGTACCCGCAGAGTCTTGATTTATAATTCGTCCGATAATTTCAGTATCATCAATGAGCGTTATCATCACCGTTTTTGTTGAATCAAATTTCTGTGCGAAAGAACATGAAATGCTTATGAATATAAGAAATAGTATTGCAGGGAGTTTTTTCATAATGATCCTCTTAATTTGAAAGAATTAGTTTTGTTGAATCTAATAATTATTATTAGAGTTTACTTCTAAATGAAATACCTGATAATTTTATATAATAACCTTTAATTCTCTTAAAATATCTTCTGCCTTAACAACCTCCTGGCAGGGAACCATGACCTTGACTTCATTTACAATATGACCACCGGAATCACCATTTGCTTCAAAAAGCGTGTAAACGAGCCTCGTTCCGCCCTTAGGCTGAACTTTGCAGTAAATAAAGGGATGCAGCCCGGCCTGTTCAAGGCAGGTCTTAACATATTGAACCTTTGTATCATCTAAGTCACCGAATACCCTTGCCATACCTTGATAAATTTCGTACCCGGAATGAGTCTCGCAAAGAAAGCGCGTGTTGATCTCTGCACCACACTCCTCACAAAAGGGAAGACAGCAGATTGTACAGACTCCCGAAGCTTCCGTATCCTTGTGCAATGAACACATGATCCCATCCTCAAAAATTGTTCCGCACTCAGGGCAAAACTCATCATCTCCGTTAACATGGCTTTTGCAGTTTGAACATTCAAGTTCTTCCGGTTCTATGTTCTCTTGATTTTTCATTTTAACAAGACCATCTTTTTAGTTTCTGTGTAACTGCCGGCAATAAGTTTACAAAAATAAATCCCGCTTTCAAAATTTGAAGCATTCAAATCAGCCTTGTAAATACCCGGTTTTAGATTCTCATTTACAAGTGTTTGAACTTCTCTTCCCAGAATATCGTAAATCGTCAGATTTACAAATCCGAAATCCGCTATCTGAAATTCGAAATTAGTCGATGGATTAAACGGGTTGGGATAATTTTGTGAAAGAGAAAACCCCTCCGGTATTTCGTTTGAGATTGGATTAATGAACGTTACACCTCCGTTTGTAGTATGCAAAATAGTGCCGTTCCAGCCTGCAGCCCAGCCGGAATTTGCATCAACGAAATCAATAAACCAAAGATTCTCTATTGAATTGCTTACCTGCGCTGTCCAGTTGTTTCCGCCATTGGTTGTTCTAATTATTGTGCCTGCATAACCTGCAGCCCAGCCGGTATTGGCATCAGCAAAGCTCAGAGAAACGATCCTGTTAACAGTGCCGCTTGTCTGGGTAATCCAGTTATTTCCACCGTCGGATGTGTATATCAGTGCTCCGTTAATACCACCGCTCCAGCCGGTCAAAGAATTTGTAAAATATATTCCAAACAGCCAGTTGTTTCCCGTTCCGGTAAGCAAAATCCAGTTATTCCCCCCGTCAATAGTTTTAAGTATTGTCCCAGCTGTTCCGGTTCCGCCGCTTATATATCCTGTTAAAGAAGTTCCCGAGGGCGGGAAGTAAATACAGCTAAGGGTGTTTGTAACATTGCTTTGCTGTGGAGACCAGCTTGTGCCGCCTGTAGTGGTCTTATAAATTACACCGCTGCTCCCTGCAAAATAACCGGTACTGGCATCTGTAAAGAACAAAGAATAAATATATCCCGTGAAGCTGCTTGATTGAGTTACCCAGTTCACGCCTGAGTTGGTTGTTTTTTTGATAACTCCGTTCTGGCCCGCTGTCCAGCCGGTGTTAACGTCAATAAAAAAAATAGTATATAAAAATCCGGTAGTGCCGCTTAGCTGTGGAGACCAGTTTGTCCCGCCGTTTGTAGTTTTTACAATAGTCCCGTTCTGGCCGCAGGACCATCCTGTTGAAACATTGGGGAAATCAATACAGTAGAGATAACTCACTGTTACGCTGAATTGGCTGTACCAGCCGGCTTGAGAATATATAACTGTTGAAGCCAGATGAAAAGTTAACAATATGAAAAATAATTTTCTCATAAAATTACTATTTTATTAAAACCATTTTCTTTGTTTCAAAATAATTACCTGCAGAAAGTTTATAGTAATAGACACCCGATGGGTATTTTGCTCCATCAAAAGTCATTTCATAAATGCCGGGTTTAAGGTCTTCGTCTACTAAGGTTGCAATTTCTCTGCCAAGCATGTCATAAATTATTAATGACACACCCCGTCCTTCGGACACCCCTCTCGAGAGGGGAATATGGAATCTTATTATAGTGGCCGGGTTAAACGGGTTGGGATAGTTTTGGGAGAGAGATAACTTATCCGGTATTTCATTAGATATTGGCTGGATACCGATTAATTGAGAATATTTTATGGAAGCATAATCCAATGATGTTCCAAGTCCTGAACTACAACCCGTTACGTAAACACTGCTGGAATCAACAACAACAGAAAAAGCCTTATCCCAACCATTCCCCGGCCCATTATATCTTTCTACCCATTGCTCTGAGCCTGCTGCAGAATATTTTATTGTTGCATAGTCCCAATTGGATCCGCTTACTAAACTCTCTCCTGTCACATATACATTACCCGAAAGATCCACTGCAATACAATGAGCCCAATCTGTTGTATTCCCCGGCCCATTATATCTTGCTGCCCACTGCTGGACTCCTGAAGAATTATATTTTATTGTGGCATAATCCCAGTCAAAGTTAGTTCCGTTTCCGCTCCAACCTGTTACATACAAGTTACCAGAGGCATCTACTGCAACAGAATAAGCCCTATCACCGTCATTTGCGGACCCGTTATATCTTGCTACCCACTGCTCAATTCCTGAAGGGTTATATTTGATTGTAGCATAATCCTGAGATGTCCCGCTACCTGTGCTAAACCCCGTTATATAAACATTGCCCTGAACATCTATCTTAATTGAGCGTGCATCATCAAAGTCATTTCCTGGTCCGTTATATCTCGCTACCCATTGCTGGATACCCGAGGAATTGTATTTAATTGTAGCATAATCTTCATTTGTCCCGATCCCGTGACTCCAACCTGTTACATAAACATTACCTGTTAAGTCTACTACAATCGAAGAAGCGCCATCAAGGTTATTTCCTGGTCCGTTATATCTCGCTACCCATTGCTGGATACCCGAGGAATTGTATTTAACTGTTGCATAATCCATTTGGGTTCCATTTCCCCAACTTTCCCCTGTCACATAAACATTACTCAATAAATCCACAGTAATAAACAAAGCAACATCTACAGAATTCATATATCCATCATATCTCGCGACCCACTGTTCAGTTCCTGAAGGATTATATTTGACAGTAGCATAATCCTTAGATGCCCCAAGTACTTCGCTACTCCCTGTTACATAAACATTACCCAATAAATCTACAGTTATAGAATTTGCAACATTAAAGCTATTCCCCGGTTCACTATACCTTGCTTCCCACAGTTGAATTCCCGAGGAATTGTATTTAATTGTAGCATAATCTTCATTTGTCCCTAACCCACGACTGTATCCTGTTACATAAACATTACTCAAAGCATCTGTAACAATTGAATTTGCCTGATCAATCCCGTTCCCTGTTCCATTATATCTTGAAACCCATTCCAGATTAACCTGGGAGTACGCAGTAAGCAATGAATAACGAATTATGAATAATAAGAATAAAAGTTTTTTACAAGATGAAAATCGGGATTTTACTGCGTTCAACATTTTTATTTCCTTTTTGGTCACTTTATAAAAACTCCCTTGTGATCTGGAATTCAAGTTAAATAATTTCCCAATCAACTTCATAACTGCCTGGTTTGAGTCTTCATAAACCAAAACAGCAATTTCTCTTCAGTTTAAATCATAAATTTTGATATCATAGGTGAAATTATTATTTCCCTTACTCAAAAATAACGAAATATTACTATAATAAAGAAGTGTTTATTAAGTTATGGGCATATTTTGCTTCAAAGTGAAGGTTATGTCACTGAATATCTACGCGTTGCCGGAGGATAAATTCCCTGACAGACAATAAAAAAAGGCAGGTTTTTCACCTGCCTTTGATTCGGGGATATGCAACTGTCTTCCTCTTTTAAAAGAGAAATAACAATTTTAATAAAATTTATTTGATAAGTATGAGCTTCATTGTTTTATTAAAGCTTGACCCATTATCTGAAACAGCTGATAATCTGTAAAAATATACTCCGCTTGCTAAATTTGAGCCGTTAAATTCCGCAGTATAGTAACCTCCGTCCAGTTGTGCGTCAATCAATGTTGCAGCTTCTTTTCCGGTAATGTCGTATACTTTCAGAGATACCTTACTTGTAAACGGAATCTGGAAGTCAACTTTTGACGTTGGGTTTGACGGGTTCGGATAATTCTGGAACAGGTCAGCATTATTTGGTTTACCAATGATTATATCTGAAGGGTTGGTAAGAACGTGATATTCATGATTACCGTTGAAATCTATCTGTTTCAGCCTGTATTGGTATTTTCCAACAGCCAGTTTTTTATCATTAAACGAATACGACTGCTGTTCATTGGTTGTTCCGTGACCTTCAACAAATCCTGACCAGATCCACGGGTAATAGCTGTTTGTCAACGGGTTAAATATTCTTTTTTCGATATCAAAACCCTTGTTGTTAACTTCACTGCATGTTGTCCAGTTCAAATCGACTTCTCTGTTCCGGACAGCAGCTTCAAATGAGCACAAAATAACAGGGAGAGGATTAGTCCCGTCTGTAAGAGTATAATCTGAAAAACCGATCATATCCCGGGTAGTGATAATTTCATTTGGCCAGTCAAGATCTGATTGCCATGTGCCGTTACCTGCTATTGAAAATACTTCCCATGTACCGTTATATTTTGCAAGCCTGGTATTAGCTGAAGGAGTACTGATCGAATATGTTTCATTATCTCCAAAATTAATGGTAATATTATAATTTGCGCCTGTTAAAGTTCCTACAGGATTAACTTCCCAATATGAATTTGAATATCCACCCCCAAGTACACCGCTTGGATCAACTCCCGAATAATACCTGACATTAACACTCGAAGGATAAGAACTGCCTCCTGTACCCCAATATATTGTAAGAAGTGTTCTTTCCCAAAGCCTGTATGTTGAAGTAACACCGCTTCCCGGAGGATTATTAACTGTCGCCAACGGATTATTTGGGGGTACTGATGTTAGTTCATCGGAACCAATATCGCTGCATCCTCCACTGATTGCAACTGGCCGGGCATTGCCTTCGTAGTCAGTAGTTTGACCGGCAATAGCCAGCCCTTTTCCGGAAACAAGCCATGCTTCATAATTGGCAGCATTTATCTTAAGATTTCCGGTTGATATACTTGTGAACAGGTTTGATGCGCTTAAGCTTGTGCTTACAGTGCTCCATGTATGTTTATCTCCCTTTGAAGAATCTCTCCACTGCTGCATTGTTCGGTCTAATACACCCCAGGTTGCAACAGTATTTGAATTGGAAGAAACGTAAACATTATAATCTGCAGAAGTAGTTGTCCAGTTCAATGACCCGATCTCATTACCCATTGCATAATGTTTTCCTGTTCCCCCTGTCCTAGCATTAAAGAAAAGATTATCCCTGAGTCCGGCCGATGTTGCCCATGCTAAAAGAGGTCTGTCATAAGCCCACGAACCTGCACTGCCTGAAGTTGCAGTTCCTCCGATATAAACTGAGTTGTAATAATACAGGCACGGAAATTCAGCTTCATCATGAATTCCTTTTATTTCAGCACCGTTGGTAGATAGATCTGTGTTGGCATATGTATGAGGTTTTTCGTCTTGTTTTATATCTGTTGCCGGCGGATCTTTGGCAAGGTACCTTTCTACTTCAGGATTAACAGGACCGTTATTGTTGTATCCTGAATTATTAATAGAAGTGTTGTTATTATTATTTTGCTGTACGTAGTTATCTGTTGGTTCACCATTTGTAATAGTGATCTGGTTATTGTAGAAGTTCCAGCTTCCCCAGAATGCATTTATTGCCCAGATTTTGGGGGCTCCGGTAGTTGAGCTATGATTCAGATTATATATCCTGTTCTTTTCAAATGTTCCTTTGGCGGCATTATTGTAGAATGAAAAACCCTGCACGTACGAATCTGAATTGCCAGTTCCGTAAAGTCCGGATATTGTATTTCCGGATACTGTCTGGCTGACAGAACTCGAACCAGTAAAAATACCAACCATAGAAGTATTATCAGGGAATCTGTCAGTACTGGAGCTTGCACAGTATAACTCTCTAACGGTATTATTTGTAATTGCCAGCGGGGAATTAGTGCCCCGGTTATGATATATGCCTCTCATCCTTGAAGCTGCGCCGGTTGAAATAACCCGCAAATTAGAGACCAGGTTATTGTTAACTGTAACAGTTTGTGTATTAGATGCAGTGTATATCCCGGTCAGCTGAAAATTGAATGTTGATGATGTTTGCTGAATACTGTTGGAAACAGTTGAACTTCCAATTGTATTGCCCGAAATAGTTATTGCAGCACTGGGTGTGCTCGAAAAGAATATGCATTCCAAACGAATAGTTCTATTGTTGGTACCTGCAATTGTTATGGAGCCAATAGTATTATTTTGAATATTTCCGGTTCCTCTATGATCAATTCCTCTGTTTATTAAGTTATCTGCAGTTCCGTTGTATGTTAATGATATATTGCTGTTTGTTGTAGTATTTCCAATAGTGTTCCCTGAGCCGGAACCGATATTAACACGTCCGGATTCCACAAGTATCCCGCCAAAATAAGTTACGGAGCTGGAGCCCGGTGTACTTGTAATAGTGATATTACCGATAAAATTTCCATCAACACTGGAAGCTGTTGTTGTACCGGCTGCAATAAACCGGATAAAGTAAACACCAATTGTGGCTCCGCTTGAAATGGACCAGGGTGTGCCACCCATATTAGCAGAAGATCCGCCAAGATAATTATTTGTAATATTGATGTTATTGGCTAATGAAGTATTTATTGCAATAACATTCCAGGCAGTCGTAGCTGCCGGAACCATTGCTGTGGTTTGATAAAAACTGTTTCCTGAAATAGTCCAGCTTGTGGATCCGTTCATCAAAAGAATAGCAGAACATGCCTGACCATTTCTGTAAAAATTGAATATTTCATTATTGGATATAGTATTACCACTGTTATAAGTGTTTGCAGTTGTCGTACTTCCGTTAGAAACTATCATGTTCTGAGGCATGCCGGCACCGGTAGCAAGATCTCTCAGAATACAATTGTCAATTGTATTATTATCATTACCATTGGCTCCTGTAGTTGTACTGAATTCAACAACTCCGTTCGAGGCTGCTACCCTTGTCCCTTCGATTGTACAGTATCTTATTGTATTGTTTGTTGCATCGTTAATAAACCTGAAGGTAGTACCTCCGTTATTTAAATTATAAAATCTCAGATATCTGCCTGAGCCGCCAAATCTGCCGTCAATTGTAAGATTATCAGCTCCGTTGAGATTAAATAATGCTCCGGCAAAATCTCCACTGAATATTCGTACGGTAGCTGCCGAGGGACTGATTGTAATTGTGAATCCGGCTGTTGCCCATTGATTCAAAGAAACGGCGCCAGTTTCCCCAATGTTAGATGTTATCAGCACTGTAACATTTCCGGTCAAACCCAAAGTATTTACAGCGTTAAAGAAACCTGCTGCCCCTGTTAAAGAGGTATATACCTGACCTGAGCCAACGTTATAAGTCCCGATTAACGCCGAAGTTTCTGTCGTATAGTAAAGTGAAATAATTACTACTATACATATTAAAAATTTTTTACAAATGCTCATCATTCCTCCAAAGATTGTTAATATATCTCCGTGATAAATTTTAGTGTTATTAGTTAATTAAACTTTCAAATTTACATACTACAAATCAGTTATGTAATACCGTATTTAGGTTAGCTTTTTGAACATTTTATATTTACTAAAAACACGTTATAGAAAACGAATATTATTGATTATTTCTATATTATTTGCTTAAAAATTAATAATTTAATCATTATTTATTTTTTGTGTTGAAGAAGTATCAATAAATCGCTAATTTTGTACTTGGAACTAAAAGTTTCCTATTAGCAATTAATCTATAGTGGTGCTAAAATGACAGGTTTGAATAAGCTTGAAGAATTATCGGATAGAGAAAAAACGATCTTAAGGTGCATAATTGAAGATTATATTCACACTGCAAAT
>JANWKI010000025.1 GCA_025451455.1 Ignavibacteria bacterium | reverse complement strand
TCGTTCAGATTTAAATATATATTTTCAACTTTGCAGATAATATCATGAAATATTTTTTCAAATTTTGAAAGCTCAAAAACCGAATTGATGCCTGATATACAGCCTGCTTCCGGAATTGATAGTTTTTTGCCTTCCCAGACTTCAAGATCTGGATTGTGATCCCGTATAAAAAGGATTTCGCGGGATGCCTCATCTTTTGAACCGGGGTAAAGCAGCAAAATTGACTCTTCCTGAAGTATCCCTGTAAGGTAAAATAGGTCGCTGTTTTGCCTGAATTTCATTGTACCGTCTGCATTTGTCGGCATTATATCATTTGATGATATTACAGCAACTGAATCATTTTTTAGCAGCTTGCATAATTTATCCCTGTTACCTTTAAAAAATGAATTATTTATTTTGTAGTTATGCAAAATTTTAAAATTTTAGTTTTTAAATGTAATGATTGGATTGACTCACAAAATTGAGTATTGTAAAATCCCGAAAATTCCCCGATAATAATAAATGAATATAATGAATTTTTGATAGAGAATAAATAACCCTGCACCCTGATTCATTTCTTTCTTTATACCCAGCATTCTTGAATGTTATCCTGAACTTGCATCTTCCTTTTGAAAACAAGTAATACTGCCCATTTGTTTCACAAGTGTAATTACAAGCTAAACTGCTATCCCTGATAACAAACTAATATTCTTTTTTAAATTCATCATAATAGTGCTGAAGATATGAATCACGGTTGCTGTGTAATCTTTAATGATTAACATTACCATAAATAAGAAACCCATTCCGAAAAAAAGAAATGGGTTTTATTGAGCTGGCGAAGGGACTCGAACCTCCGACCTGCGCATTACAAGTGCGCTGCTCTACCAACTGAGCTACGCCAGCATAAACTTCATCAAAAGATTTAAAATTTGAAGAATTTTATTGAAAAATTCAACAAAAACTGCACTAATTTTTTATTGAGTGCAAATATATGTCATTAATAAAACATCTTCAATGTATAAAAAAGCTAATTTTTGAGCCAATTCATTAGAGCGGCTTCGAACTTTTGCAGCGCTTTTCCCCTGTGTGATATTTTGTTCTTAACCTCAATCGGCAATTCTGCAAAAGTCTCTGTGTATCCGTTTGGAATAAACAGCGGATCATAGCCAAATCCGGAAGTTCCGGATAGTGAATTTCCAATTACTCCCTCACAAGTGCCTTCATAAGTTCCGGGGTTGCTTTCTCCGTAAAATAATATAACACATTTGAACCGAGCTTTCCTATCTGAGGATTTGACTCCTTTGAGTTCATTCAGCAGCTTTTCACAGTTTTCCTGATCTGATGCCATTTCCCCCGAATATCTTGCAGAAAGTACCCCCGGTCTACCGCCAAGAAAATCTACTTCAAGCCCTGAGTCATCAGCTATTACCGGGACCTTAACAATTTCAAATACTGACTTTGCTTTTAGAAGAGCATTTTCTTCAAAAGTCTTGCCGGTTTCCTCAATATCGGGGATTTCCGGTACATCCAAAAGTGATCTCAGTTTAATACCGGGGTCTAATTGGTCAAAGAATTCCCGAATCTCCCTGATCTTTCCGCTGTTTCGGCTGGCAATGAATATCTCTTTCATTCTTTGCTTATTCCAAAGATTCTTTATATTGCAGCTGGTATAGCTTTGAGTAAATACCGCCGAACTCCAGAAGTTCCTGGTGTGTTCCTGTTTCCCTGATCTCTCCTTTATGCATAACAATTATCTTATCGCACTTTTGTATAGTGGATAATCTGTGGGCAATAATTATTGATGTTCTTCCTTCCATCAGTTTATCAATTGCTTTTTGTATCAGTATCTCGGAAAGAGTATCGACGCTTGAGGTAGCTTCATCAAGGATAAGTATCTTCGGATCATACGCAAGAGCTCGGGCAAAGGTAATCAGCTGCCGCTGGCCCTGTGAAAGTGTTACTCCACGCTCTTTAACATTCTGCTCATAACCCAGGGGCAGCCTTTCAATAAAACCGTCAATTCCGATAATTTTTGCCGAGTCTAATATTTTATCCCTGGTTATTTCATTATTATTCAGGCTGATATTATTTGAAATGGAATCTGAAAAAAGAAAAATATCCTGGACAACAAGCCCGATGTTTCTTCTGAGATCATTCTGCCTGATATCTTTGATATTCAGACCATCAATCAGTATCTCTCCCTGCTGGATATCGTAAAACCTGCAGAGAAGATTCATTATAGAAGATTTGCCTGCTCCTGTTGCGCCTACAAAAGCTACTTTCTCACCCTGCTGGATATTGAATGAAATATTTTTAAGCACATAATTATCTTTTGTGTAGGCGAACCATACATTCTTAAATTCTATATTACCCAGGCATTCTTGTAATTCAAGAGGTTTCTCGGCGTCACTGATTGCGGGTTTCCTATCCATCAGCTTAAAAATTCTTTCTGAAGATGCCATAGCAGTTTGCATAATATTATACTTTTCCGAAAGATCTCTGATAGGGCGGAAGAACATTTCAGAATACTGGATAAAAGAAACAAGTATCCCGACAGTTAAAACACCTTCCAGGGCTTTATTCCCGCCGTACCAGATAATTAACCCGCCGGAAATTGCACCGATAAGCTCCACGACAGGGAAAAAAACTGAGTAATAAAGAACAGACTTTTTATTGGCTTTTGTATGATCAGCATTAATACTCTTGAAATTCCTGAGTGTACTTTTTTCTTTGTCAAAAATCTTTACAACAAGGATTCCGGTCACATGCTCCTGCAAAAAAGCATTCATTTTAGCAAGGAAGTACCTGACATCCCTGAAAGCAACCCTCACTTTCTTCCTGAAGAAAATAGTTGCGTAAACCAGCGGAATTACTACAGACAGAGCAATTAGAGTAAGCTGCCAGCTAAGAGTAAACATAAAAAACAGGATCCCCGCAATAACAAAAACATCAGCAAACACCATCACAATTCCGGAAGAGAACATTTCATTGAGTACTTCGATATCATTTGTCAGGCGGGTTACGAGCCTTCCTACCGGGTTTTTATCAAAAAAATTCATCGAAAATTTCTGAATGTGACCGAAGAGCTCCATTCTCAGATCAAAGATGGTTTTTTGTCCGATCCATTGGGTCAGATAAGTCATAGCATACTGAACGAGTCCCTGAAACACTAATGTACCCATAAGGATCAGCATAATATTTCTCAGCCCTACAGGGTCTTTATTTACAATATAATTATCAATAGCCATTTTTGTGAGGTATGGCCTGACCGTGCTCAAAAGGGCAACTCCTATTGTAAGCAAAACAGCGATTATAACCAATTTTGAATATGGCTTAAGGTATTTAATAAGCCTTTTCATCAAACGTGAATCGTATGCTTTGCCAAGCACTTCTTCCTGCTCGTTCTCGTCTTTTTCGCTTATGTTCTTTGGTGTATCTTCAGCCATTTTCGATTATAGTGTTTTTGAATTTGCTCCGGGCATTAACTATAATTCCTTAAGTTCTTCTTCAAGTAATTGTTTGAAGTAAATATCTGCATAGATCCCTTCCTGCTGGATCAAATTCTCATGCTTACCGGTCTCAGCGATCATCCCGTCCTTTAAAACAACTATTCTATCTGAGTTTTTCAATGTTGAAACTCTGTGACTTATCAAAATGGTTGTTCTTCCTTTCATGATTTCCTTAAGCCCGTAAAGTATAGCCTCTTCAGTGTAAGTATCAACTGCAGAAAATGCATCATCTAGGATAAGGATACGCGGGTCACTTACAATTGCCCGTGCAATAGAGGCTCTCTGCTTCTGCCCTCCTGAAAGGTTAATTCCCCTTTCACCAAGCAGAGTATCAAATCTTTTTGGGAACGAATCAACATCTTTGTAGATCTGGGATATTTTAGCTGCGTGAATTACTTTATCTTTATCAAACTTGTTTTCCGAATACGCAATATTATTCTCTATAGAATCTGAAAAGAGAAATGTTTCCTGTGGAACGTAGCCTATTGAAGTTCTCAGAGAGCTGAGAGGAACCAATTTCACATTTTTCCCGTCTATATTCAGACTTCCTTCATGAATATCAAAAAGCCTTGGTATAAGATTAACCAGAGTAGATTTACCGGAACCTGTATGCCCGATAACACCAATGGTCTCCCCTGCCTTTATTTTTAAGTTCACATTTTTCAAAACATACGGCAGATCGGTGCCATACCTGAAATTGACATTTATGAATTCAATCTCGCCATTTATTGTCATTTTACCGTTTCCGCCGGTTACAGGTTCGGCATTTTCAATTTCGGGTTTATTATCAAACACTATACACAGCCTTTTCATTGAGGCTTCAGCTCTTTGTGTCAGGTTTATTATCCATCCCAAAGATATTATTGGCCAGGTCAGCAGTCCAAGATAAATTATAAATGCAGTCAGCTGTCCGATCGTAAGCTCACCATTTATTATCTTATTTCCACCAAGATAAAGTACTATTATTACAGAAAAACCGGTTAGCAGGAACATCATGGGGTATGAAAATGACTGTACTTTTGCCAGTGAGAGGTTTTTCATCATATAATCTGTAGAGAGATCGCGGAAACTCCCGGATTCACTTTCTTCCCTTACATAAGCTTTCACGACCTTAATGCCTGAGAGATTTTCCTGGGCTTTGGTTGTTAGCTTTGAAAACTGGTCCTGAACAAGCTCGAACTTGTAATTAATACTTTTGCCTATCCTGTAAACAACATAAGAGATCAAAGGAATAGGCAGGACCGCGATCAAAGTCAGCTCCATATTGAAGGAAACCATCAGCGATATTGCAAGCGTAAAGTTGATCATGGTTTCACCGGTATACATAATCCCGGGCCCGAGGAAATTTCTAACGGCAGAAATATCATTGGTAGCAAGCGCCATAATATCACCAGTGGGATGAAAGTGAAAATATTGCTGGTCCTGAATAAGTATATGTTCAAGAAAATCATTACGGAGATCGTTTTCAATTTCACGGGAAACAACAATTATGGTTTGCCTGGTAAAATAGAGAAATACTCCGCTTAGCGCCGCAAAACCAACGGTAAGAGCTGCATATTTATACAATGCTGCAAATTCCGCTTTGGAAATTATCTGGTCGATTGCCCTTGAAATTACAAATGGGATCAGATTAGTAAATACTGCACTGAATGTAATTACTATGAATCCGATAATGAGTTTTTTCCTGTATTTTCTGAGGTACGGTCTTAGGCGCTTTAGATAAGTCATAAGGATGAATTTAATTCAATAAATTTAATGTTTCTATGATAAAACAAAACCCCGCTCGTAATGGAGCGGGGTAAGAATCTCAAATTTTGAAATATGATTATAATTTATAAATAGTTAGAAAACATTTTATTACTTGATGAGAAGCATTTTTTTCGTTTCTGTAAAACCAGCTGTAATAGAATTCCCATCTACGAATAATTTATAGAAGTATACACCGCTTGGCAGATTGTCTCCGCGGAATGAAATCTCGTATGCACCGGGAGACAGATTTTCATTAACCAAAGTCTGTACTTCGCGGCCGAGGGCATCGTAAACAGTCAACTGTACGTGCAGCATATTTACGACTCCAGCACGCGGGATAGAGAATTTAATTGTTGTTGCCGGATTGAAAGGATTGGGGTAGTTTTGAGAAAGAACATATGACTCAGGGATTTCTGTTTGATTATGAGTTAACCCAGTAACACCCGAACCCCAGGAAAATTTGAATGCACGGTAAGAAAATATTCCGGTAACAAAAGTAAGTTCCAGTGCTTTGGAGCCATCAGGCTTTACTTCTGTTAATGATGGATTTGCTGCCCCCCATCCTATGAGTGTGTTCCCGTTATCCAGGCGCTGAACATTCCCCATAGCCCCGCCGTAAAGTTCAGGTGAATGGTGATATTGCCATACCATAGTTGCAATCTTGTTTGTTTCATCGAGATTGTATTCAACAGCCCTGGAAACCTGCGGTATATGATAATTGCCATTATCAAAAAGTGTGATATTTCCACTGCTGATCCTGTTAATATCATGCTGGTGTGAAAATTTGTTAGGGTCATTTGGAAATGCGAACTGGTTATTCTTCCCGCCGAGTCTCCAGATCATATCTCCGTTCACTCTGCTGATCTTGGTAATTTCATCCATGTGCCTCGCTGAAACCAATATTGTCCCGTCAATATCAAGGAAAAGAGCATTTCCGTGAACATAATCGATTGTGCTTGAAAGAAGATTTTCGTGTGTGGCATCAGTTATGAGGTAGTGGTCCCAGCTTCTCCACTGGAATACCACATTCTTGTTCTGGTCAATTTCCTGAATGATCAATCCGGTTACAAAAGCATTGGGATTGCCGCCGGGCACAATCATGCTCATATCAACAGGCTTTTTATCGTAGCTCATCAGCAATGCATGTCCGTTTGAAAGAATTTTAAGGTCGTGCTGGTCAGTGAGGTATCCGTTTCCGGTATAGAAACTATCGACTACTGCATAACTGGTATCAAGGGCATAATACTTATAACGCTGGATATCGTAATAAGTAAGATATCCGTTTGGCTGTTTCTTAAAATCAAAACATTGTAATGCCATTTCTCTTGAGAATTGGGGAGAACCGCTATTATTAAGTATCAATAAATAGGGAGTATTAGGGACAGGTACACTAAATTTGACATTACTCAGGAAAATCGAACCTGGGGAAGGGTTATTTGAATACGTGACAGTTACCAGCGGGAAGTCTCTATCCGTATTAGTGCTGCCCCCGTTTATGATCCCGTCAATTTGTTCATTTGTCAATTCATTTACAAAACCTAAAAAGGGATCATCAGGGATTTCAATGGTTTGAATTTCAAATGAGCTTGTAAACGGCTTAATTGAACTCCCGTTTATATTCCTGATTCGCCCGGTAAACTCTATTGTAACTGTTTCGCCAATAATAAAACTGCGGGCAGGTTTTAAAATTAAAGTAGAATTGTCGTCGCTCCAAATCAAAATGAATTCGTAATTCCCACCCAAACTGCCTGTTATCTTTAGTGCCCCATCTGATTCCAGGCTTCTTTTATTAAGATAAGTATCGGGTTTGATAATCAGAGATGTCTCTTTATTAACGTATTTTGCTCCGTTTATCGGATCAATATACTTAAAACCGTTTATTGCAGATGAAGTTGACGGGTGAGATGAGAACGCTGTACTTGAAAATAATGTAACAAAAAAACAGAGTAAAATAATACTTCTTATCATGAGTTTGACTAATTATTATAAAAGTGAATATTTCTTTATAAGAACATATTCAGGTCAAATCTAATACCTGAATAACGTAATATCAACATAATATTTGATTGAAAAACTAGCGTAAAGCGTTAGAAGTTTATTTATACCGATATACACATATTGTAGGAAAATAGCCAATACAAATATTAAATTATCTTACTTGTATTTGCATTAACAATAATTGTTTACTCAATATATGAATTAAGCAAAACTCTCATGCACATTCTAATGAATAAGGATATACAAAGGGTTATTACTTATTATAAAAGGTCACTGCAAAGCGGGATTTTAATAATATCACTTTATTTTATTAAAACCATTTTTTTAGTTTCTGTCACCCTGAGCGGAGCCGAAGGGTCAGAAACTTCAAGCATATAATAATACACCCCGCTCGGCAAGTTACTTCCGTTGAAATCCACTTCATAAGTACCGGGAGATAAATTCTCATTGACCAAAGTCTGCACTTCCCGGCCAAGCGCATCGTAGATAATTATTTTTGTTAACACACCCCGTCCTTCGGACACCCCTCTCGAGAGGGGAATAGAAAAGCGTATCCTTGTTGCTGGGTTGAAAGGATTAGGATAGTTTTGAGAAAGCGAAAATTTCTCGGGAATTTCATTTGAAATAATACTTATCCCATTTGTACCCGTATATTTTGATATTCCGCCATTATCCCTGACTGCCCACACATTACTGCTGCCGGTTTGATTATTTGACATGTGCTTATAAATTCCGTTTGGGGCAGTGTATTGCAGGCTCCAATTCAATCCGGCAAGACCTACATAAATTTCATTACCTCTGCTATACCAGCATTTGTTCATTTCGCTTGCCGAACCTGCTATGCCGCTTATAACACCGGAGCCAATTGTACTGACAGAAGACCAGGTTACTCCTAAATTCATTGTTTTAAGCATCCCCGAACCGGAAGTCAAACCATAACCGGTTGCATCACCTGTTAAAAGAAACTGAAACCAAACAACCGAAGAATTTACTTCCGGTGAAGTTGCCTGCAGCGACCAGAACATACCAAAGCTGTTTGAATAGTATATATGAGAGTTATTAGTTCCAAACCAGATATTACCCTCG
>JANWKI010000024.1 GCA_025451455.1 Ignavibacteria bacterium | reverse complement strand
CACCTAAACGGGTATCATAATATATAGCAAAAAGATTGCCGTTATTATCACACTGTATAGCCGGCCAATATTGGTTTGATGTTGTTACATCGTTAATTCTTACTGGTGCAGCAAGCCAGTTTGCTCCGCTGTTAGTTGATCTTTGAAACCAGACATCCGAGCTGCCGCCTCTCATATCATCCCATACAACATATACATTTCCGCGGGTTGAATTAGCTGAATAATCAACGCAAATAAAGGGGAAACCATTTGTTGTTCCGATATTACTTAGCTGATAGTCTGTTCCAAAGCTTGTCCCGCCGTTGGTTGATTTATCAAATCTTATACCGTTAGCTGCCCACACAACATATATCTGGTTATTCGTGCCTGAGCAAACATTTGAACCCTGCCCTGATGTATTATCTCCTACATTTACAGTAGTTGACCAGTTGAGTCCCCCATTTGTTGATTTCCGGAATCTGATTCCGGGCTGCGGCCCAAAACTTGTCCATGTAATGAAAATATTATTATAAGTTGTATTAGTCTGCACAAGGTCGCAGAATATCCACTCTTTGTCTTCCCCTGCTCCCCCGCTTCCGGGAACTGCAGTTGAATGTAGAAAAAAAGTCTGCCCGTTATTTGTGGATTTGTACATTAACATATCGCGGTTATATCCGGTTACCGGCTTGCGTGAAGTGCTTGAAATATAGAAATCGCCCTGGGCATCACTTGTGATAACCGGGTCGCTCTGTGATGTATTCGCCGGATTCGGGTCAGGTAATAGCTGGGGTGCTGCCCATGTCAATCCGCCGTTGGTGGAGTATGTATAACCTATCCTTCGGATAATATCCGGATCGATATATCCCAAACGAAAGTCACGCCAAGCAGCAACTACAATATTAGGATTAGTTCTGCTTATTCTGACAGATGGCTCATTTTGAGGAGAACTGTTAAGCGAAAGGTTATTGTTTGTAAACAACAGATTATCATAATCTGAAGTCTGATAAATTGATTTTGAGATGTTATTGGGATTAATAGCCTTCGCTTCAGCCGTATCGGTTTGAGAGCGGGCAATTGTACTTAAACTTAGCAGAAATGCAATGAGTAATATTTTTTTCATATTGAATTTAGAATATAATGTCAAATATAAATGAATATTATTTGTGTAAGTATATAAAAAACTGTATATGATAAAAAAAAATAATTCTGTATTTATTATTCAACTATCTGATGATCTGTATTTTCTATGATTACACATTGTTTGTTCTGATTTCAATGTAAGCAGAAGAAAAATAAAAGGCATCCCGATTTCCCGGGACGCCTCTTCGCTTGAATCAAACCTGTGGCTATTTGACCAAAACCATCTTTTTAATATCAACAATTCCCTCTGTTTCAAGTTTGTAGAGATAAACCCCGCTAGAAAACTTAGCCGCATTCCACTCTGCCTCGTATATCCCTGCGTTTAATTGTTCATTAACCAATGTTTCAACTTCTCTGCCGAGCGCATCATAAACGACAAGCTTTGCAAAAGAACTCTTAGGCAAAGCAAATTTTATTTTAGTACTTGGATTAAACGGATTGGGATAATTCTGAAGGAGTTCATAATTCTGAGGAATGTTTTCCGAAATCGGTTGTATTCCTATATAACAATAAAACAAATTAGATGAAACCGGTTCATTGAAATTTATAGAAGTTATCGTTTGGGCTGTCGTCACTCTTGTAAGCTGAGCTCCTGAATATTGTCCTAAACTAAAATTAGACATTCTGATTGGTCTCGTAATTTCTTGGCAAAAAGAATTCCCGCTTGAATTGGTTTTTATAACACAGGCGTGGCCTCCCCTTTTGCCGGCAAGAATATAGCCTCCTTCAGAAGTTTGTTGCACCCATCTTCCTTCTGTTACATTGGAGGTAGCACCATAGTACCATCGCCAAAGTACACCACCCGATGCGTCTGTTTTCATTAAAAATTGGTCTAAAAACTCACTAAAGCCGCCGTTTGCTGATCCGGTTATAATATAATGACCATCACTATTTTGCAGAACTGAGAACCCACTCATATATCCATACTCATACCTCTTTGCCCAAATCATATTACCGGATGAACTAACTTTGAGTAAAAGTAATTCAGTTTCATTATTTGGAGTTAGTACATAACCGGTAATGATGTAGCTGCCGTCATTATTTTGCCATACATCACTGCCTTCTTCCACCAGGCCTGAGCCGAATTCTCTGCCCCATTCTACAATCCCTGCCGGGTCAAGTTTTACCAAATAGACATCCAGATTTTCTGTGCCAAATGAAACAGACGAACCAACCACTATAAATCCGCCATCAGAAGTTTGTTTTACGGAATATGCATTATCTACAGAAACACCACCTACAGTTTCTTCCCAGATTACATTCCCAAGATTATTAAGTCTTATCAAATACATATCACCTGCCTGGTCAAAACTTTTAGATGTTCCGGCAATTATAAATCCCCCATCTGACGTTGTTCGTATAGAATAACCAATATCCTCTCCGGTTCCACCGAATACCCGGCCAATCCGGCTGAACCTGTCATTTTTAACAAAAATGACATCTTTATTTCCATGTCCAAAACTTTCTGTATAACCTGTCACAGCAAATGACGAATCATTTGATAATGACAGTCCCAAAGCCCTTTCATCCGAAGAACCGCCAAATGTTTGAGACCACAGTAGATCTCCTTCAATATTTAATTTAAATACATAGATATCAAAACTCGGCAGACCGAATGAATGGGTAGCACCTGCAAACAGGAAGCCGCCATCAGTAGTCTGACTTACTGTATAAGGTTCATCCTGTGAATTTCCCCCCACTGACTTCTGGAAAGTACTTTGTGCAAATATGCCGGCAGGTAAACAGAATAAAAGGAGAATTGATGTGATTTGTCCCAATGTTTTCATGATTATTTTTTTTATTTAATTGTCCGACTTGGAGAGAACTCCATTTATCGGGTTTATTGATATTTATTTTACTAAGATCATTTTCTTAACTTCGGTAAACCTTGATGTTGTTATTTTATAGAAGTAAACTCCCGATGATAAACTTGAGCCGTCAAAGGGAATTTCGTGGTATCCCGCTTGCATTTTCCGGTTAACAATCGTAGCAATTTCCCGTCCCATTACATCAAATACTTTCAGCTGCACATTATCCTGTGAGGGAAGAGAAAATTTAATTGTTGTAACCGGATTAAACGGGTTTGGATAGTTTTGAAATAAATCATAAGATAATGGGATATTATTTTGAGTGATATTTCCTGTTAATGGGTCATCACCGGTAATTTCCCTCATAAACAAACTCCGCCCGTAGGTACCTGCAATTACGTAGAATTTATTTACAGATGAGCTGTCTATATAAGCCAATTCTGTGACAATAACTGCTTCAGGCATACCGTTATTCCAGCGCTGCCAGTTACTGCCGCCGTTAGTTGTTCTGAAACATCCCATTTCAGAACCTAAATAAAGTTTGTTTGCATCGGTTGGATGAGGGATTAAATCTGATATTGGTATATTTGGCAAATCACCGGTAACATTAGTCCAGATTAATCCCGCATTTGTCGTTTTAAAAATTTTGTTTCCATTTGAACCGCCGGTAACACCATTCATTAATGCATAAGCAACAGTATTGCTTGAACCCTGGAAAGCTATATTCCTGACTTTAGTATCAGTTGGAAATAACGGGGACGACCGTTCACTCCACGATACTCCATCAAAGTATTTTAATTTATCAGAAGGACTGTTGGAATTCAAACATGCATATACATATCCTGCCGTTGTAACCTTAATTTGTATTGCATCTGAGGTAAATGCAGTTGTATTAAGCTTAACCCAGTTGGTATAATCAGTAGAGCGGTAAACGAAACCGCAATTGTTTGCATACAGGTAAACCGGATTGATCCCGTCTGTTCTGATTTGTCCGTTCCATGCCCCGCATGGTACAATACCATTATCTATATCTGTCCAAAATCCAACAGCGCCGAAATTTGAATTTTTACTCCTGTGAAAAGGAAGAAGGCCCGGAGTCACTCCCCACACGCAATATTGCTTTGCAGCATCAAATGGGTCAATTGCGGCGCCTGTTACATCGCCTCTGACTGTAAAATCCCACAACTGTCCGCCGTTAGTAGTTACTATATAACCATTATCCTGTGAACCGCCGGAAATAATGTTTGTATTATTTTTCCCTGCTGAAATACTTACAAATTGAGTTATAGGAAATTTGTTTGCCGAATTGCTCCAATTTACTCCTGCATCACTTGAAAAGGATAAACCGCCGTCATGACCGCACCATACACTTGTGCCATTGCTTCCCCAAGTAATGCACTGCATATCATCATGTATTTGAAATCCTGGAGACTGATTGGTCAAACTTACCCAGCTTGATCCGCCATCGGAACTCCTTAAAAGTGCTACTCCCCCGGCAAGAACAATATTGGGGTTTGTTGGGGATACTCCGATTGTGCAGGCATGGAAAGACTGACCGCCGTGAAATTCCGAATTATATACAAGCGTCCAGCTATCACCGCTATTAGTAGTTTTATATATTCCAAGTGTAGAGTTATTATCATCTCTTGAAAGATTGGCATAAAGAATGTTAGGCTGTGAATTACAGATTGAAATAGTACTTGCCCCAATATTACTAACTGGAATACCATTATTTAACCGCGTCCATGTAATTCCCCCATTTGTTGAGCGGTACACCCCGCCTTCACCGGTACCATAGTTACGCTTGGTAACATACACGAAATTATTATTAACCGGATTAACAGCCAGGTCCATTATACTTTCACTGGTTGTAACTCCCACTGTATATTTATTAAAAGTATTACCACCATCTATCGATTGGTAGTACCCCGATTCCGCAGCAATATGTATTTTATTTACATTAGCCGGGTCAAACCTAACTTTACAAAATGCCCAGGGTACCGGGTTTAAATTTACATTTGTCCAGTTCAAACCCCTGTTAGTAGTTTTCCATAAACCGGTTCCCGATCTTCCCCATGACTCTCCCGTACCTGCAAAAATAATGTCGTCAAAACCCGGTTTTGTATCAAAGCTGCCTATGGCAAGTGAATTTAAATTATCACTCAACGGAACTGGAGCTATAAAAACAAATCCCCAAAGCCCTCCGCTTGCAGATGCAACACGCGTGCTGACACCGTTATGTACTTCAATATCAAGAATTCTTCCCGAATAAAAGGTTCCGGGTGCATTGTATCTCAGAGCCCTCATACCATAAGGCCCTATACCCTGCCAGGAATTTACCGGCATACTTTCAGCAGTATTTTCTCCAGGCAGGCGCTTTACACTGCCCAGCATTTCATTCAGTTTAGTATATGGGATCTGGTTACCATAAGGATAGTGCCAGTCTTCAAAATACTTTGTTTCAACTTCTCGCCCGGATTCTCTTTCTTCCTCTCTTTCTCCTTCTGCCTCTGATTTTATATTTTCATAGGAATCTTTCTTATATGATTCCCCATTTTTATCAGCAGTATTAATTGAGCTATTCTTCTTTACTCCCACATTTTCAACTTCTGGTATAAAATACATTCCAAGAATTACCAAAAATAAACCTGAAAAAAATACTGTTAATGTTTTCATTTTAATTTCCTTTCACTTTTTAATTATTATACTACTCTTAATCAGATTACACTAAACTGACCAGCATGTGAGTATTCGTCTTAACTGGATTGTTCACTAGTTTGGATTTTCTTAATCAGCATGAGTTCACGATAATATTTCCTGCACGCTTTTGCGATTGCTTCATCCTGATCACAGCTTATGAGTTCCTGTATCCTGTATATGATTTGATGCGTCGATGGCTTCAGCCTGTACCCTTTTGAGATTTTATTGCTCTTTTTTTTGAAGTACTCCATATGATGCATTATTTCATTTTTATTGTGCACTGAATTGTGCACTCCTTACAAAGCTAAACATCATAAAAATCTATGACAAAGAGAAATATCTCAAAATTTGACGATGAAATTGAATAAAAAATGGACGTTACGTAAAAAAAGTTGCTATTTAACACAAAAATGAACATATTAGAGGCCATTAAGTTGACGATGAAATTACACATAATAGTATGCACAACTCAAAACTTATAAGTTTATTCAAAACTTTCTCAAAAGCAGAATTTAAAGAATTTGAAAAATTTGTAGCGTCGCCATTTCACAGCCGGGGGCGAAATCTTATGCCTCTATACAAGTATCTGAAGGAATTCCATCCTGAATTCACCAATAAAAAACTTGATATTGAATATGCCTTCAAGACGATTTATCCTGGAAAGGCTTATAACATGTTGGTAATGAGAAAGCTCACTTCAGAACTTGAGAAAATGGGGGAAGATTACCTGGTACAAATCAATATGCGAAATAACAACTTTGATTATTATAAAAGGCTTTCTGATGAGTTCAAGTCGAGGAAAATGATAAAGTTATTTGAGACAAATATACTGAAAGCAACAGAAGAAATCAGGAAAATTGGAATAAACAATGACTATTTTAAGAAAACATTCGAGATTTTCCTGGTTAAAGAAGAAGCATATTTTAAAATTGGTGACCACAGTAAAACAATTGAAAGTTTATTAGCCGGCTCAGTTTATTTTATATTATACAGTCTGATGGAAATAACGTTACAATTAAGAAGTATAGAGCTTATTAAGCATTATACAAAACATGATATGAATGAACTTCTGGTTAACGTATTATTCAAGAACCTGGAATTCGATGAAATACTCAAGTTTATTAAAGTTAATTTTCCGGAATATGGCAGTATACTTGAGATGCAGTATTATTCATTAAAGATCAGTACAGGTTATAAAGATGACGGATTGATAGAAAAAGTATGGGAGCTATATATCAAAAATTTTAAGATTATAAGCAGCGATTCAAAATATTCATACTATTATTTTATATCCGGAGCTTCAAGTGTGGTTTCACAAAATAACCCTGATAAGTATAACCCAATTACTTTTGAGATAATAAAATTCGGACTTAAGCACAAGCTTTATGTACCTGAAAACGAAAATTTTATGGATCCATATTTTTACCGCCTGGGAGTTAATACCGGTATAGATCTGAAAGAATACGTATGGGTTAAAACATTTATTGATGATTATGATATTATGCTGCAACCTGAAAACAGGGACAATATGAGGTTTTACGCATATATGCTCTATTATTTTTACAAAGGTAATTTTGAGAAGTCCCTTTCAAATGCCGGAAAAATTAAGTTTGATCTATTCCAGTTCAAATACGACATCAGGGTAATTACTTTAATGATCTATTATGAACTTGACTACATTGAAGAATCAATTTCTTTATTAGATTCGTTTAAGCACTTCATCATTGAAAATAAATCTGTTACAGATGAAAGAAAAAATATTTATTTAAATTTTATCAGAATATACGATATGCTTTTAAAATGTAAGACCGGCGAAAAAGGAATCCTGATTGACCGGCTTAAAACAGATATTACAAATTCTGATTATATGGTCAGAAAGGAATGGTTCATAAAAAAAATTGAAGAGCTTGAGATAAATAAAAAACCTGTCAATAAATAAATGAATATCAAATTTAGTAATTAGTAAATAATTTTATATAATTACACGTTTTAAAGCATAATTCTTTTTAAAATAACAGAAAAATGCGTATAAAGATCCGAAAAGCCAAAAAGACCGATTTCAAGCGAATAATCAGGCTTATTAAAGAACTTGCTGAGTTCGAAAAGCTTGACCCTCCCGATAGAAAGGCTGAAGATCGATTGTTAAAAGATGCCTTCGGGAAAAATCCTGCATTTAAGGTTATAGTTGCCTTGCATGACAAAGAAATTGCAGGCTATGCATTTTATTTCTTTTCGTATTCTTCCTTTCTTGCGCGCAAAACACTATACCTTGAAGATATTTTCATTACTGAATCAAAAAGAAGGCTTGGGATAGGAAAACTTTTTTTCAAAGAGCTCATTAAAATAGCTAAAAATGAAAAATGCGGCAGAATGGAATGGTGTGTGCTTGACTGGAACAAAAAAGCACTAGATTTTTATAACAAACTCGGAGCAAAATCCCTTGATAATTGGATCTATTACAGGCTGAAATTATGATACCCGAAGATCACAAAATAATCCTCTTTGATGGAATATGTAATTTTTGCAATTCTTCAGTCAACTTTATTATGGATCATGATAAAAAAGATGTATTTCGTTTCGCAGCCCTTCAGTCAGACCCCGGAGTTGAATTGCAGAAGAAATTTTGCCTCGATCCGAATGATATGCAGTCATTTATTTTGATTGAGGGAAATAAGTATTTCAAAAAAACTACTGCTGCACTTAGGACGGCCAGAGATTTCGGATTTCCGTGGAATTTTTCTTATGTCTTCATAATCATTCCTCCATTTATCAGAAACATAGCTTATAACATAATTGCTAAATACCGTTACAAATGGTTTGGTAAAAGAGATACATGCAGAATTCCTTCACCTGAGGAAAGAGCAAAATTCCTTTAAGCAGTTATCATTCAGATTTCTGCATTCCCTGACCAAATGATGATCAAAGTAAGGCAGCTGATTTTTCTGTTCCTCCGGAATTAAACCCTCAAATTTGCGCATTTATGTTTTATTTACTATCAATTATTCATATATTTGTTAAATTTTAACGTTAATTTCCCAATTTTTTACCGGTTTTATATTGAATCAGAAGACAATTTGTAATATTTGTTTATGTTTAATAATATTAATTGCCTCCGCATCTTCATTATTTACCCAGCAAAAGCTCTATCAGCGAAATTCCCGCGAAATACCTGAGACTTACCTTAAGAATTTCCAGAATGATCACAGAAAATTTATAACACTGAATGGAACTTGGGACTACTCCTCACCAAATTATCCGAATTCAACAATTACAGTGCCTTTTTGTTATGATTTCAAAGGCAAGGCTACAGTTTCCAGGATGTTCAGTGTTGGATTTGATTCACCCGGTGACTGGAATTACCTTATTTTTTGTGACGGTGTAAATTACCAGTGCGAAATAAAAATTAATGGAAGCTTTGTAGTTAAGCATGAGGGCGGATTTACTTCTTTTTCTTCGCCAATAACTGATGGGCTGATCAAAGAATCTGATAATATAATTGATATCAAGATCGATAACACTCTGGATGTTTCCAGAACTCTCCCGTTAAAGAATACTGCTAATTACCCCAAAAATTATGGAGGAATTTACCGGGATATTTATATTCTCGCAGTCCCTAAACTATATGTTAAATCGGCAAATTTGTCTACTGAGATTGATATAAACCTTAACGCCGATATTAAGAACACTGTAACTATCAGCGGTACCGATGTTGATAAGTATAATAATGACGGAAGGAAACTAAGTGTCAGAACGGAGCTTCTGGATACAGAAGGAACAGTCAAAGCATCAAGCGATGCAGTACAGTTTTCCATAACTTCAAATTCAACAATTCAGGTATCAAATAAATTATCACTTAGCAGCCCGGTTTACTGGTCGCCTGAGTATCCGTTCCTTTACAAGCTAAAGGTGATAATATTTCAGGGAGAAGATGTAGTTGATTCTTATATGACAGATTTCGGGATTTACCAGATTTCACGAAAATCCGGGGTCTTAATGATGAACAGCGCTGAATTCAAGTTTAAGGGTATTAATTACATAGAGGAATTCGGAGGTAAGGGATTATGCGGCGCATATTCGGATATTGAAAGAGATGTTAAGCTTATCAAATCGTTGGGCTGTAATATAATAAAGGTTTTTGGCAGGCCGGCAAGCCCTTATTTGATCGACATATGCAATAAAAACGGATTGTTGGTTATGGAAGAAATACCGGTCTATAATGTTCCTTCCGGAATTCTAGAGACTGAAAATTTTCTGCAGCTTGCCGAAAACCTGGCAGAAGAAATGATCAGTTCACATAAGAATAATCCATGTATTTTTGCTTACGGACTTGGCAATGATTTTGATGTTACAAAGGAAGCCGGGAAGAATTACATTAAGTCAATGGTTGAAACATTCAGAAACCTGGACAATAAGTTTTTATATTACTCTTCCAGGGTATATAGTGAAGATATCTGCAGGAATTTGGTAGATTTTACAGGACTTAATATTTACGACGGTGACCTGAATGCTTTGAAAAATATCGCACAGGATGTAAAGATCAAAAAGGAAAAAGTGTTTATTTCTAACTATGGAAAAATAATAAATCCAAACAATACTTCAGGCTACAGCGATCCTAATTCTATAGAATCTCAATCAAAATATATACTTGATTTCCATAAATTTCAAAAAACTTCTGTATTCATAGGCGGATTTTTACAGTCATTTACTGATTGGAATTCTGATATGCCTAATTTGAAGTACCCTGACCCTGTTAACCAATATATGAGGACTACTGGTCTTTATACATTGTACCGGGAGCAGAGGCCGCCTGCAGTTATTTTACGAAAAGTATTCCTGGAAGAGGACATACCTAATCTTAACATCGGTACGTTTTCAAAGGAGTCTCCGTTGGTGTTTGTATTTACAGGTTTGGTAACTTTCATACTCTTCATATATCTTGCAAATAGTGTCAGAAGGTTCAGGGAAAATGTCTGGCGCGCTCTTTTCAGGCCGTTTATTTTTTATACTGATGTTAGGGAACAGAATCTGATACCGACTTTCCATAATATACTTCTTGCTGTAATATTATCTATCGGCAGCGGGTTGTTTTTTGCCAATCTTTTGTATTTCTGGAAAGATTCACAGCTTTTGGATATTATGCTGTCTGTAATAATTTCAAATGACTCGGTCAAGATTTTTACAGATGAATATATGGTGAACCCTGCAAAACTAACAGCATTATTGGCAGCTGTTTCCTTTCTTAAAATATTTTTTATAGCTTTTGTTATCTGGCTTTTTTCATTGACGATCAAATACAGGATAGGGTTTAATAATGTTTATACGGTTACTGTCTGGGGACTGCTTCCGACAATTCTGCTTCTTGTTAT
>JANWKI010000023.1 GCA_025451455.1 Ignavibacteria bacterium | reverse complement strand
GCGCTGGGATCACAGATACAGCTTGTTGGCGATGATATTTTTGTTACCAATAAAGAAATTCTCAGAAAAGGTATAGACCAGGGTATTGCAAATTCGATCCTTGTAAAAGTAAACCAGATCGGAACACTTACAGAGACTCTTGAAACCATTGAGCTTGCAAAATCAAATTCATACACAAACGTGATCAGCCACCGAAGCGGCGAAACGGAAGATGTCACCATTTCTGATATAGCAGTTGCTACAAATGCCGGGCAGATAAAAACGGGCTCACTTTCAAGGACAGACAGAACTGCCAAATATAACCAGATATTAAGAATAGAAGAAGAACTCGGTGATCATGCAGTTTTTCCGGGAAGAAGTGTGTTTAAGGGATTGAACTGAAGAGTCAACCGTCCTGCGTTTGGAGCTCGTAAAAAAATAAGATAAAAACTAGAAAGCATAAATGAAATCAACTGATTTTAAATTTTCTATACCAAAAACATTAATTGCACAGCATCCGAAATCACCCAGGGATGAATGCAAAATGATGGTGGTGAACAGAAAAACAAAAGAATTTGAGGCAAAGAAGTTCAAAGATATAATCGATTACATGGATGAAGGCGATTGCCTGGTATTGAACGATTCAAAAGTATTTGCTGCAAAGTTATTTGGTACTAAGGAAAAGACCAATGCCAAGATAGAAGTATTCTTATTAAGGCAGCTAAGTCAGGAAGAAAATATCTGGGATGTGCTTGTTGACCCTGCAAGAAAAGTGAGAATCGGCAACAGGATATTTATTACCAAGAACCTTTACTGTGAAGTAATTGATAATACGACCTCCAGAGGCAGAATTGTCAGGTTCAACTACCGCGGAGATTTCCAGAAATATATTGATAAGCTGGGTAAAACCCCGCTTCCGGAATACATTAAGAGAGAACCAACTGATGCTGATAGGGATAATTACCAGTCAGTTTTTGCTGAGAATATAGGTTCGGTTGCCGCTGCCAGTTCCGGGCTGCATTTTACAAAAGAGCTTTTGAGGAAAGTCGAGAAGAAAGGGATAAATATCCTTCCTATTACCCTGCATGTCGGGCTCGGTAAGTTCCGGCATGTTGAAGTTGAGGACCTTACAAAGCATCGTATGGATTCAGAATTCTTTGAGATCCCCGATTACACTGCAGAAGAAGTTAACCGAGCAGTGGAAAGCAAAAGAAAGATAATTGCTTGCGGAACATCTGTAGCACGTGTACTTGAAGCTAATACGACTGCCGGAAGATACATACGCTCCGGAAAAGGCTGGACGGATAAGTTTGTTTACCCGCCCCAAACTATGAAAGTTGTAGATAAATTCATTACTAATTTTCACCAGACCCAATCCACAATGATTATGCTTGTTTGCGCATTTGCTGATAGAGATCTGGTTATGAAGGCATATAAAAAGGCAGTTAAAGATAAATACAGGTTTTATAGTTACGGTGATGCTATGTTAATTGTATAATTTGAAATGATCATAAATAAAATTACAGTTTTTATTTTGCCCCGGCAGTTTCAATAGTCCGGGGTATTTCATTATGAAAAGAAAAGTATATGTCATATTAACTGCAGCCGGGAAAGGTGAACGATTTTCGAAAGCATCAAAACTCAAAAAGCCAAAGCAGTTTATCAGGCTTTTGGGTAAGCCTGTTATTCTTCACTCACTTTTACTGTTCCAGAAATGCAAATATGTGGACGGGATCTTTGTTACTTCCGGCAGGGAATATTTTGAGTACATTCATTCTTTAGCTGCATCAGGCAGAATAATAAAGCTTTCCGGACTTGTAGAAGGCGGCAAAACAAGATTTGAATCTGTAAGAAATGCTTTCCTTGAGATTAAGGGGAATCCATATGACCTGGTTCTTATACATGATGCTGCCAGGCCTAACATAAATATTGATATGGTTAATGATATCATAAAAGCAGCTATGAGATCGGGAGAAGTAATTTATGGTTCAAAAGTGAGCGAGACAGTTAAGCGGAGTAAAAATGGTTTTGTCACGGAAACTCTTAACCGTAAAAATCTGTGGTTTGTACAGACACCCCAGGTTTTCAGACATGACGTCCTGAAAAGCGCATATAAAAAAAGCGGGAAGAAAAATGATTTTACAGATGAGTCTGGCATGGTTGAGCGCGCCGGAAACAGAGTAAAATTGATGGAAGGATCGAAAGAAAATATTAAGATTACTTCAGCCTCTGATATAACCTTATTGAAAAAATTAATGAAATGACAGTTCTATAAATCAGGAATTATTGAATTATGGAAATAAACAAAAAAGGGGCTTTTTAGCCCCTTTTTTGAATTAATGAAGATATTGATTAATTATTTAATCAGCATCATTTTCTTAACAGAAGTGAATTTACCAGCATCGATCCTGTAGAAGTAGATTCCGCTTGAAAGATTGGAAGCATTGAAATCTACAGTATGGAAGCCCGGTTGTTTCATTTCATTATTAACAAGTACAGCAACTTCCTTGCCTAAAACGTCATATATCTTCAATGTAACGTTAGTAGGTGTTGGAACCGAGAACTTAATAGAAGTTGTCGGGTTGAACGGATTAGGATAGTTCTGTGCCAGTGAATAATAGTTTGGAATTTCAATAGTCTGAATTCCGCCGGTTAATACCTGATAGGTAACCTGTATGCACCATGCTCTTAATACACCCTGGTCACCTGCGGCACCGTCAGTGATCTGAAGTATCCATGAACCATTAACAGGCTGTCCATTAAGTCCTGCAAGAGGAGATGATGGTATATATGTTCCTGTGAACGGGGCAACTCCTGAAGCGATCGGTATTGTAGCAGAGTCATTAAGAACTGTGTTAATAAAGTTATCACCGCTTCCGCCAACCTGTGAAATAAAGTTGACATTAGCCGCGCCTCTTTTTAAGTTGAAAGTTAAGTCGCCATCCCATGTATGCATTACTGTATCTATTCTAACGTTAACATCCACAACGTTGAATGCATTCAGGATATTTACCACTATCGAATCCGGTGGTGCTGCACCAATATCAGGAATAATAATGTTCAAACCGTTTCTGCAAATTAGTGTCTGGGCATTAATTAAACCAGCAGGCTGAACTGTAACAACCTGTGTGATTGTATCGTTATTTCTGTTTTCATCAACTGCTGCGCCGCTGAATATTTTTAGCGTATAAGTTCCAACTACTGTCGGAGTCCAGTTGAATGATGAAGAATCAACAGCACCCGAGGGTAAGCTTGGAATTGTGTTCGTTGTCTGGATTGTACCGTTAACCGAGAAACGTATCGGTAAGTTAGTCTGTGCGGCCGTACCGCCATTAGTAACCTTACCCCTGATAACACGAAGCTGGTTAACTGTAAATGAAGAGGGGAAGCTTAAAAACGGTCCGACTATAACATCATTAACAGGAGGAGGACCGTATGTGATGCCCTCAGTCCAAACCTGGTAAATTCCGGATGAATTATCAGCCCAGAACGGAAATATCTTTCCGGAGCCTGATGAGTATGTACAGCCGGTATAATCACCCTGGTAGCCGCCTGCTAATCCCGGAATGGGAGCAGGAGTGAATGAGTGGTCGCTTACAGCTACGTCTGTCCATGAAGCACCGCCGTTGAGCGAGCGCGACATCCAGTATTCTGTAACAAATCCGGTAGTGTTTCTCTGGTCATAATATGTAACGTTTACACCGCCGTCAGGCGATACGCAAATTGCTGACATATACTGGTATCTTCCGCTTCCGGGAGTATCCTGGTTTACCCTTGAATGGGTCCATGAAGTTCCGCTATTAGAAGAAATACAAATAGTAACATCAGCTACGTCAGTTGCCGGAGCGATTGTTTTTTCTGCAAGTGTAACATATATCCAGCCGTTTCTTGCACCGCCGGTGTGATCAACAGCTAAACGGGGGAATCCAGATGCCCTGATTCCGTTAAATAAATTTGCAGCTCTGATTCCGTTAACTTCAACAGCCGTGTTTGTCTGGTTAACCCATGCAACACCTCCATTTGTTGATCTTGCAAAACCCAGCTGATCTTCTGTTGAATTCTGTCCGTTTGTAGTACAATGCGCCCAAACGACAATTACAACACCGCCGGGTCCAACTTCAACATCGCAGCCCTGCTGATGATGTCCGGCTGCAGGGGCCGGGCTGACCGGAGCTGCTGCTGACCATGTAGCGCCGCCATCGGTTGAATAAGAACCAACAATATAGTTTGTGAAAGTTCCGGCGAAGTTTGTCCAGACAGTGTAAGCTCTGCCAAAAAACGGGCTTCCGGTTATATCATCAACAGCCGAGAAATTTTTATCAAAGCTTGATGCTCCAGGAAAGTTCATGTCAAAAGTCCATGAAGTACCATTGTTAGTTGAGTGGCCAAAGCCCTGGATACTCGAGAGTCCAAGCCTGCCTGCCCATGTGCTGCCTGCCGGCCAAACTACTGCACCGGGGTCGCCGCTATTTGGCGTGTACATCTGGAAGTTACCCGACCAGCTTGTACCTCCTGTACTCGAAAAACAAAAACCCGTTCCCCAGAATGAGGGGCCGTATGAGTTCCATGATGCGAACACAACCTGGCCGTTGCCTGCCATGTTAGTAGCATCTACTTCACTTTGGGTAGCTGTGTGCGGAAATGGCCTAACATTCGGCGGAAGAACAAGAAGCTCTTCGCCTGTGTTTACAACTCTTGTCGTTTTGTTAGGATTCTCGTAATTAACCTGATCCAATGCAGCGGGAAGGTTGTATGCTTCACCTGTCGGATAAATCTTTGTCATAGGTGTTTTCCAAACGTAATCAGGAACATCCTGCGACCATGAAGTACCTAAAAGCAGAACGGTACACAAAAAAAGCAGTGTGACTTTTAATTTCATCATTTCCTCCTGGGCATAATAATTTTACACCCAAATGATCTATTTAGTTTTTAAAAAGTGAATTTTAAGTAGCGCATTTTACTCTAATAATTTAAAAAAAACAAGATGATTTTTGATATTATTCCTAGGAATTAAGGGTATAAGCACTTAAAGAGGTAATGTTGTAGTATCCAAAAACTACTACCCGGTTATATCAAATTATCAAATATGTTTTCACTATTTCTCCAAAAACAATGAAATATGTTGTTTTTTCCCTATTTTTGATAATAAATCAGAAAAGGTTTATTCAATAAACTTACAAAGGCAGCTCAATGGCTGCCTTTGTAAGAAAAATATTCTATTTAAATGCAATCTTACTTAATCAGTACCATCTTCTTCACATTTGAGAATGTTCCTGCTGTTATCTTATAGAAGTAAATACCGCTTGCAAGTCCGGAAGCATCGAAGTCAACATTATAAATACCGGCCATTTTCGGTTCACTCAAAATTACAGCAATACTTCTTCCAGTTGCATCGAAGAGTTCTATTTCAACAAATTCATCTTTTGGAATAGAGAAACGGATATTTGTAACCGGATTGAACGGATTGGGATAATTCTGTTCCAGAGAATAAGTACTTGGAATTTCACTGCTAATGTTCTGTATCCCAACCAGGTTACAGTTTACTCCGGGAATCGGGAACGAAACAGTGTCAAAAGCCACTGTACCATTAGGAGCTCCGTTGAATGAACTGATAGAATCTGTATAAGTGCTGTCAAAATGCCAAATAGCTTTTAATCCTGCATTGCTTGAGAAACTCGATGGCCATTTGCGGCATTTGTTGGAATCAATTGCTCCCTGAGTTCTTGCAACCGACCATAATCTTAATTCTTCGATATTACCGGAACCCGGGTCAGTATTACCTCTGCCAATATTCATTTCATTGGTAGAAGTGCCAAGCGGACTAACTGATGCCTGTGTAAAACCTAATGCACCGTCTTTATAAAATTTAACAAATGATCCGTCATAAGTTACTGCAAGATGTGTCCAGACATTGGGATTAATGCTCATTGATGTTGCCTGAATAATAATTCCCTGTGCTCTGAAATACGGATTATTGGTCGCAGAAGTAATTCCCAGCTGATAATCATAGGAAGCTCCGCCCTTATTTAGAATAATGTTTTGTGAAATGTTTCCGCCGGTTTTTACCCATGCTTCTATAGTAATATTAGCAAACCCAATCATGCCTGCATTGTGCGGAACTGCCACATAGTTTGTAATAGAGCCGATAGCAGGAAGCCTTAATGCTCTGTTAACAATTATAGGAACGGGGGGACCAACTGTAATACCATCAGTCCAAACCTGATAGATTCCGGAAGAATTATCCGCCCAGAACGGAAATACTTTTCCGGCTGCGCAGGTTATTCCTGTATAATCACCCTGGTATCCTCCGGCAAGTCCCGGAATAGGTGCGGGTGTGAATGAATGATCGCTAACAGCTACATCAACCCATGTAGTACCGCCGTCAGTTGAACGTGACATCCAGTATTGAGTCACAAAACCTGTTGTACTTCTTTGGTCATAATAGGAAGTGACAACGCTTCCATCAGGAGCTACATCAACATCAGGGAAATACTGGTATCTGCCGCTGCCGGGTGTATCCTGGTTAACCCTTGTGTGGGTCCATGCAACTCCGTTATTTGTCGAACGGCAAAGTGTGATATCTGCAACATCTGTTGCGGGAGCAATTGTTTTTTCTGCTGTTGTAACATATATCCATCCGTTCCTTGCACCGCCTGTATTATCAATTGCTATTCTCGGGAAACCGTTTGCCCTGATACCATTAAACAGATTTGCTGCTCTGATTCCGTTAAGATCAACTGCATTATCGGTAACGCCTGTCCATGTAACACCGCCATCTGTTGAACGTGCATAGCCAAGAAAATCTTCTGTTGAATTCTGGCCGTTTGTTGTACAGTTAGCCCAAATAACATGTACAGAGCCGCCGGGACCTACTTCAACATCACAACCCTGGTGATGATGTCCTGCAGCCGGAACGGGACTAACAAGTGCTCCTGCTGACCATGTTAGGCCGCCATCTGTAGAAAAAGAAATATAAATTCTGTTTGAGCTGAAGAATGTCCAAACCGTATAAGCTCTTCCGAAGAAGGGGCTGCCCGTGATGTCATCTACCGCTGAAAGATTCTTATCGAAGCTGGAACCACCTGAAAAATTCTGAGCATGTACCCAGGTTGTGCCGTTATTTGTTGAGTAACCTGCGCCTGCAATATACGAAAGGCCAAGCCTTCCTGCCCATGTTGAGCCTGTCGGCCAGATCCACGGACCCGGGTCACCGCTGTTTGATGAAGTAGTTATATTGCTTCCGCTCCAGCTTGTACCTCCATTACTGGTAAAAGCAAACCCGCAGCCAAAAAATGAAGGACCGTATGAATTCCATGAAGCGTATAATACATTCGCATTGCCTCCCATATTGTCTGCGTCAACCTCGCTTTGAGTTGCAGTATGCGGAAACGGCCTTACGTTCGGCGGAAGAGCAAAATACTGTCCGCCTTCATTTACAACCCTTGTTGTTGTGTTGGGGTTCTGGTAAGAAACCTGATCCTGTGCATAGGGAAAATTATATTGTTCACCGGTAGGGTAAACTTTTGTCATCGGAGTTTTCCAAACGTAGTCCGGAACATCCTGTGCCAAAACATTTGTTACAACAAAAGCAGTAATTAGAACAAAAAATAGTAATATTTGTTTCATTTGTTCCTCCTGAACATATTTGCGTATGCTCAACTATGAATTGTTAATAAATTAGTTATTTAATCTCTTATATTAGGATTAATTGTATGAAAATACAAGATATTTCTTTAAGTTAAAAGTAACAAAACAAGCTATTTATCCAGTGACTGTCATCATTATACATTACAGAAAAACAATGAATTATTGCCACATCAGAAATGATATTGTATATCCGGAGGATACTAAAAAACAGGCGATAGCACTAAATATACTACCGCCTGTTTGAGATGATAAATTGAATCTTTATTAAGCCTATTTCACGAGCACCATTCTTTTTACTGAAGTGAACTCTCCTGCATCAATTCTATAGAAGTAAATTCCGCTTGCAAGGTTCGATGCATTGAAATCTACAGTATGGAAGCCGGGCTGTTTCATTTCATTAACCAGTACAGCAACTTCTTTTCCTAATACGTCATAGATCTTCAATGTAACGTTTGTCGGTTTCGGAACCGAGAACTTTATCGAAGTTGACGGATTGAACGGGTTAGGATAGTTCTGTGCCAGTGAATAATAATTCGGTATCTCAACTGTTTCTATACCTCCGACAAGTGTCTGGTATGTAACCTGTATGCACCAGGCTTTCAGTACTCCGGAATCTCCGGCTGCAACATCTGTAATCTGCAGTACCCACGAGCCGTTAACAGGCTGGCCGTTAATTGCAGTAAGCGGATTTGAAGGCCTGTATGTTCCTGTAAACGGCGCGACACCTGAAGCAATTGGAGTTGCTGCCGAATCATTTAGGACAGTACCTATGAAATTATCACCGCTTCCGCCAACCTGATCTATGAAGTTGACATTAGCTGCGCCTCTTCTCAGATTGAAAGTCAAGTCTGCATCCCAGGTATGCAGTACCGTATCAATTCTCACATTAACATCCACAACGTTGAATGCATTAATGATATTTATCATAATTGAATCCGGCGGTGCAGCTCCAATTGAAGGGATCAGAATATTCAAACCGTTTCTGCAAAGAAGTGTCTGAGCATTAATTAAACCAGGAGGAAGAACATTTGCAACTGTTGTGATGGTATCATTGTTCCTGTTGGTATCAATAGCAGCGCCGCTGAAGATCTTCAGAGTATACGCCCCTGCAACCAGTGGTGTCCAGCTGAATGAAGAAGAATCTACAGCACCGGAGGGTAAGCTGGAAATTGTATTTGTTGTAATAATTGTGCCGTTAACCGAAAATCTTATCGGCAGATTTGTATATCCGTTTGTTCCGCCGTTTGTTACTTTGCCTCTGATAGTATATGCAGTGTTAACTATAAATGAACCGGGCAGACTTAAAAATGGCCCGACGACAACATCATTTGCCGGTAGTGATGGCGGCGGTCCAACAGCAAGCAATGCCAGATTTGCATTGATGATGCCGTAACCCATTTCGTTATTCCATGTATTGCCAAGGTTTCCCAGCGGGCCGGCTGCTGTATACGAGTAAGCGCCTTTTTTCAATGCAGTCCGGTTTATTCTCTGTCTGACAGTATCCCATGATTGTGTTGAATCTTTCGAAAGCATGAGAGCTGCTACACCGGAGCAATTTGGCGTTGCACTCGAAGTTCCGTTGAATGAATTTGTATATCCTCCGCCCTGAACAGTTGCGTAGATCTTTACGCATGGTGCAACAATATCAAGCCCCGTTCCATAGTTTGCTCCCCAGAAATTTTCGAGGTCGCAGCTTGTAAGAGATTTCCTTTGATTGCATGGACTGTTGCCGCCAACTGAAATAACTGTAGTTAAAGTGGAAGGCCAGCTGAGCGCGCCGTTGCCGTTGCCGGTAGCAAAGCTCCAAACAATACCTTTTCCGTTTCTTCCGAGAGTTGTTCCGTCTAAAATAGCATTATCAGAAGTCGGGTCCGGTGAACCGCCTCCCCATGAATTACTGCTTATCCAGCAGTTACCGAAAGTTCTTACACCAATTAATGCATTTTGAATTGCAGTAATTGTGGTTGATCCGGCTGCGTTAAATATCTTTGCAGAAAACACTCTGGCATTAGGACAAACTCCGGAAATCCCTAAATTGTTATTGCCAACTGCTGCTACAATTCCCGATGTCGATGCTCCGTGTCCGAAATCATCAAAACCGCCGTAAATATTGGCATAGTAATTGAAATTATAGCCATGCAGAACATTTGCTGCCAGATCCGGGTGAGTTGTATCAATACCTGAATCCACAATTGATACTATACACTGCGAAATACCAAGAGTCTGATTCCATGCAGAATCCAGACCCATATCACAATCTGCTGTACCGGTACCGGTTACAGGTATGTTGCTGCCTGTATTTATTGCAGACCATTGCTGCGGGAAGAACGTATCATTAGGTACAAATTGAAGAAGATTTGTATAAAAAAACCCCGGGCCGGCATAATTTACCATACCGCTTGAATAAACTTCATTGGCAAAATCCATTGAATTGGTATTTGCAGTAACAGGTATCTGGATCTGAAAAGTCAATCCGCCTGTTAATTCAAGTTCCTTTATTATGGTCATACCTTTGTTTTGCAGATACTCTTCAATTTGCTGCCTGTTGTACTGCGGTTTGAATTGAGCAGAGATATTGTTTTCACATCCCTCAAGAGTATTTGCATTTCCCATGCCCTCTCTGAGCCCGAATACGGGAGAAGCATATTCCACCTGCGGGTAACTTCTGACCTGGTTGATAATATTATTAATTGTAACGTTATCCATATCAGACTGAAGCTTGACCATTTGCCTTATATCATTTTTCTCATAAGAAAAATCAGCGGGCAGCGTGCCAAACGAACTGATCATATTTACAAAATCATTTTTCGGCATAAGGTCTTTCAGTTTGATATATATCATATCCTGTTTATGGACAAGATAATACCTTGTGCCCTGGTAATAATAGTAATCTGTCACATTAGCCGAACTCTCTGAAGTGCTGAAATTGTTCCAGCCTATAGAGCTCAGCGATGCTGCAATTATCAGAAATAACAGCAATTTTGATATGTAGTTCATGTAATAAATCTCCATTTATAATTATAGAAAAAAATATTTACTGAAGTATTCAATATTGAATAAGCATTAATTTGTTAACAAGCGGGAATTTATCGTATGAAAGGTATAGAACAGATTAAGTCTTTCATTCATAAAAATTTTTCCCGAAAACTCAAAAAAGTAAATAGAAATAACAAAATAAACTCAAGTTCACTTTATTCCTCCTATAGACTATTTTTAACTTCGGATAACCTATAATAAAATGAATCAAAACTTATGTTCTAAGCAAATTTGCATTAATTAATTCAAAATGTCAAGATTATATTTAAATCTTAGGGTAGCGTGAATCTGCTATTTTTGGACTTCCGGTGAGCCCGGGGAAACTGTGCTTATTCCAATATTCAAACCTGTTAATGCAGATAATTCTTCGGTCTTAATTGCCTCTATTTGACTTAAGTTAAAGATAATCGCAAATTTGGAGAGTAATATTTTGGTTAACTGAACTATATCTATCTGACTGCCTTTAATTTCCGATAAGCTATTGACACCCTTATGGAATATGCCGCATGGGATGATCTTATCGAAATATGAAAGGTCGTTGTTTATATTAAATGCAAGTCCGTGCATAGTGATCCACCTTGATACATTTATACCAATTGCGCAGATCTTTTTTCCTTCAACCCATACGCCTGTAAATTCTTCCTCTCTGTATCCCTCAATGTCATATTCCATCAGTGTCCGGATTACAGTGTCTTCCAGATCACGAAGAAACCGGTGAGTATCTTTGTAATGATTGTTGAGATCAAAGATGGGGTAAACCACCAGCTGCCCGGGTCCGTGATAAGTTATATCTCCGCCGCGGTCGATTTCATAATATGATATCCCGCGGGATTTCATTTCTTTATCGCTTATCAATATGTGGTTCCTGTCACCGGTTTTACCAAGAGTATAAACCGGCTTATGCTGAAGTGTGATCAGTATGTCTTCAAACTTGTTCTGCTGTTTAAAGAGATGGATTTTTTTCTGCAGGTTCCAGGCAGATTCATAATCTATCAGCCCCAGATCCAGGTGATACACTTTCATTTTGCCCCCGTGCTCTGATTTATTACCGATAAAAAGAGGTATACTTTAGCTTTTGCAGAATTCATTATTAATATTTTACTAACAAAGCATGCTGTAATTAAAAAAGGCATTACAATTTCCCGAATAGAAGCAAAAATAAAAATAAAAAAGACCAACTAATATTCAACAATAATTCTTGAAACAAAACCCGTTTTGCCAAGTATAACCATTGTTATCTATTATATTTATATATAAATTGCGGTAATCATTTAATAATTAGCTTGATTTTATTTTTTGTTTATCATATATTAAAAATTGAAATTGGTGTATTAGCAACTATTAAACAGGAGAATCAAGTAAATGAAAAGAATCTCTATTCTCATATATATTCTTTTTGCCTTCATCTCTTTGCAGTATCTTGCAGGCTGCAGCGGCTCCGACGTTGAAGAAGAAAGCGCGGATCAGAAAAAGAAAAAAGACTCACTGAGTGTGTATACTGCGCTTGAAACTTCAAGGATACACTACAGCAAGGCTCTGCAGTTTAACGAACAGGCTGATTCAAAATCTTCCAGGGAGGAATTTGAAGCAGCTTTAAAAGACCTCAATAAAATAGATGTAAAGAACCTTGAAAAACATTATGCCTGGGAAAAAGATTACAAAGAGATAGCCACAAGTATTGTAGAGGATTTTATCACGGCACACAATGATCTTCCTGACGGGCACAAAGTTTTCAAGTTTGCTTCCAGGCTTGGGATTAAATACGAAAAGGTCGAACAAAAATCGTTCTCAAACATATTCGATCCCGATAAACTGCCAAAGGGCGAAAATATCCCGCTTGTTGATAACGCAGCAGTGCAGGATTATATTGCATATTTTACAGGCGGCGGAAAGAAGTACATGGATAAGTGGCTTTTCAGGCTTGGAAAATATTCAAACCTGATGAGATCTATTCTCCGCGAAAATAATGCTCCTGAAGAGCTGATCTACCTTTCGATGATCGAATCCGGGCTTGACCCCAAGATTGGCTCATGGGCAGGTGCAATAGGTTTATGGCAGTTTATGCCTACAACAGGCTCGGCATACGGATTGTATTATGATGCCTATACTGATGATAAACGCGACCCTGAAAAATCAACTGATGCTGCCGGAAGACATTTGAAAGACCTGTATGCATCTTTTGGTGATTGGTATCTTGCACTTGCTTCATATAACGCCGGCCCCGGCCGGATAAACAGCGCTATAAGTAAATCCGGCTCATCTGATTTCTGGACACTCCGTGAATATCTCCCGAAAGAAACCAGGAACTACGTTCCTCAGTATATTGCGGTAGCGCTTATTTGTCTTGATCCTGCAAAGTACGGCTTTAACGATGTTGAATGGGGAAAACCAGTTGAATATGACCGGGTGCTTATTAAAGCAGAGATAAGCCTTGATAAAATTGCCGAAATGAGCAATACAGATGTTGAAACAATCAGAGACCTGAATTCTCAGATGCTGACTGATAATACTCCGGTGTACAATGACGGATATTTAATAAAGATACCCAAAGGCAAATTTAAGGAATTCGCGGCTAATTATGAGTCAGCCGGTAATTTTGAAAAAAACGGTTACAAACCAACCTATGACGGCAACGAAGGGACAGCTTCAGTCAATCATGATGAATCTTTTTCTTATGTACGTTTAGCTGATTATAAAGTTGAAGACAAACGTTATATAATCAGCACAGCAAACAGAGAATTTGTAATACACGATGTTGCCGAAAAAGAGGATTTGTATAATGTTTCACTCAAGTATTCGGTAAGACCCTCTGACCTGAGGCTGTGGAATAACATTAATTACGGGACGTACCCCAAAAAGGGGGATAAACTTTCGGTTTGGCTGACAAAAGAGAAGTATAAGGAATTATACGGTATTAAAGAAACAGAGAAAAAAGAAAACTATACCGAAGAAATTAAAGAAGAGTATTCTGAAGAAAAAAATGAGTCAGTACTTGTAAATAAAGAAAACCGGGAAGAAGAAAAAGTTATTGAAAAGAAAAAAGATACAGAAGTCAAAAAGGACACTGAAATAAAGAAAGAAGAAAAGAAAAAAAATACAGAGACTAAGAAAAAAACGGACAAGAATTACCAGACCTATACTGTAAAAGAAGGGGATAACCTTACATTGATAGCTGATTCGTATGATGTCGGTGTTTCAGATGTGAAGGAATGGAATGACCTGGAATCGGATAAAATTATGGTTGGCCAGAAGCTGAAAATATATTCGGATAAGAAGTTAACAACTTCAAGCAAAAAAGCCAAGACATATACTGTTAAAACCGGCGACAATTTAACTAAAATTGCCGAATCAAACGGAGTAACAGTAGCAGAAATTAAAGAGTGGAATGAACTTACAAGCGATGTAATTCAGGAAGGGCAGGTATTGAAACTTTATCCTGCAAAAGAAACAACAAAGAAAGATACTAAAAAGGAAGAACCAAAATCAAAAACCACATATCATACGGTTAAAAAAGGCGAGACACTTGCAAAAATAGCCGATAAATATGATGCAACAGTTAGTGACTTAAAGAAATGGAATAAGCTCAAAAGCGATACAATTGAAATCGGGCAGAAGCTGATAGTAAAGAAATGATATAAGACAAAAGTGAAAAGCAAAAGTAATAAATTTTTGATGGGCAGGTTGGTTACCTGCCCTTTTCATTAAATCAGTAACTTATGGATGAAGATAATCTAATTTTACACATTGCCGTTCAAAATGATGCAGATACGATTGCATCACTTGTCAACTCAGTTTACCGAGGCGAAAACTCCAAAAAAGGATGGACAACCGAAGCGGGTTTCCTCGAAGGTATAAGAATCACACCGGAAAAAGTAAGCGTGATAATAGAAAGTGAAAAGGGTATTATCATAAAAGCTGTGCTGGATGGAAGTATCATTGCATGCGTACATCTTGAAAACAAAGGCGAATATACAATGCTGGGAATGCTCTCGGTAGATGTTAATTTTCAGGATAAAGGTATCGGGAAGATACTTATCAATGAATGCGAAAGATATACTAAAACCGTTTACAAATACGATGAGATCAGAATGAAAGTAATAAGCAGAAGAACTGAGCTGATTGATTATTATCTAAGGCGGGGATATTTTTTGACCGGCGAGCGTGAAGAATTCGGGAGATCAATGGATACATTCGGCGAGACAAAAGAAGAGCTGTATTTTGAGACCTTATCAAAAAAAATCTAAAAGATTTCCATTTTCATATTTCACCGGTTTTTTTCAATAGCCATATCTTATTTATCAGTGAGTGATTTTCTGAAATTTCCTTTTTCAATTTTATGATATCAAATTCTCTGTCAGAATCATGCAAATTCTTCAGTGTGAACAGTTTTTTTGAATAGTTTATAAAATTATTCACCTGTTCTCTCACTTTATCATGAACTGATTTATTGTTAAGTATGAAGTGCTTGTAGGTATCTATGTGAGAGTAGAATGGTTCGCTTTCATTAAGGTCATAATATACCTTTAGCGTCAATGATTTAATATTATGTTTAAAAGCAAAATCTTCCGAGCGGACCTTGGTAAGCTCACTTATTGAGTTTTCATAGTCTTTTTTCCAGTAACTGCAAAGTGCTTTTGAAAAATGCTCCGTATCCGGGCGGAGCGCTTCCTTTACATCATGAATCTTTTCTTTGATAAATGTTTCAATCCAATCATGTTCACCTGCTTCCAGTCCGGTTGCAACTATGCTCATAAAGAAGATGTTAGAGATGTATTCAGGGCTTCCGATATGAGTTCCTTTTTCAACGGATTCTTTATACAGATTGAACTGTTCTTTAACAAACTCAATTCTTCCTTCAGTAACTTTTGTGTAACAGTAATTTTCAAGTACTGTCTGAATGTTTTTTCTTTCATGTGCATCAATGCTGTCAAAATGTTCTGTCAGAAAATTCTTGAGCAGGTAGAAATATTTTTCATCCCCAGTCTGGATAAGTTTGAATGAAAGATAATTAACCCTTATGAACGGGATCTCAAGAAACCTTATGCCGTCACCTTCAAAAAAAGCATCAATTTCTTCTGAAAAGTTCAGGGTAAAATTGAAATTTGAGATATGTGACTGCCTTGTAAGCATATAAGTGTTATAATAAAGTATTTTTATCAGGAAGCTTGCTGTTATGAAATCGGAAGCTTCCTGGAAAAGCAGGTTTTCCCTTGTAAAAGTATCTTCAGTTTCTTTCAGGAACAGGCTGTATAACCTGCTAAGCTCAGTTTTATTGTCGTAATAAATTTCATCTTTATAGGCTCTCTTTTCCACAAACTTTGATGTTGTTAACTTTTGTTTCAAGAATTGATCATTGAGTTTTCTGTCACGAAATTCATGAAGAAGCATCATTTCTTTTCTGAAACTATTTTCATTAACCCTTTTCAGGATTAGGTATTCCTCAGCAAGCGATAACAGATCAGAAATAATATTCCGCATAAGTGAGTCATTATATTTTTTACCCGGGTAGAGTTTTGCAAAAACTCTTTCCTTTTCGAGTTCTTGGTTCTCAAAATCCGGGTAATGGCTCCTAAGTAAACCTGCGAGCTTTTCAAGTATCTTTTCCTTATTAAAAAAAGGTGAGCAGACAAGCTCATCAAACTTTTTGATCTCTGCTTTACTAAATGTTTTGAGCAAAGCAAATAATTTGGTTTTCTTCATTTTTGTAGCTTACTTTAAGGTGACAAAATAGCTATTAAAACATTAAAAATGAAGAGAATTATACATTTTGGTCCCGGCAAAGACCCTACATTTTGACTATTTTTTCTTTGTGAATACCTTCTCCTGTACCATAAATTTGCACAAGTATTTAAAGAAAGGAATAAGTCATGAAACAGAAATCGTTATACATATTCATTGCTGCACTTATATCTTCACTCTTTTTATCTGTAAAAACTTCAGCGCAGGTATCTGAGGAATGGTTACAAAGATATAACCATACCAACAACGGAGCTGACAGGGCAAATGATATTACCATGGATGCTGCAGGCAATATATATGTTACAGGAACCAGTTCATACGGTTATGCTACGGTAAAATATAATTCTTCAGGTGTACTGCAATGGACTGCGCGGTATCAGGGCTACTATTATATATATAATGAATCATTTGCTGTTACAGCCGATAATGCGGGTAATGTTTATGTTACGGGTACAAATGGCGCTTCCGGCGGTACTCACTCCGATATTGTAACGGTAAAGTATAATTCTTCAGGCGTACAGGTTTGGGCGGTACGCACAACGGGCCCGGGCGTCAATAACGATGCCGGGCGCTCCATAGCAGTTGATGCCTCAGGCAACATTTATGTAGTTGGTTATTTGTGTAACACCGGGACCGGCAGTGATATTACTACCATAAAATATTCCCAGGACGGGAATATTTTATGGATGATGCATTATAACAGACAGGCAAGCTCCGGCGATATGGGAAAGGGGCTTGTGCTGGATGCAGCAGGTAATATTTATGTTTCCGGTTCAACAAACATCCCTAATACAGCTTACGGAACAGATATAACAACAATTAAATATAACCCGGCAGGCGTTCAGCAGTGGGTAATGCATTATAATCCTAACGGGCTTGCCGATGCTCCAAACTCAATTACTCTGGATAACCAGGGTAATGTCATTGTAGCCGGCACAAGCACCGGCACCGGACCGGTGCTTGGCGATTATATTACAATTAAATATGATAATAATGGAAACCAGCAGTGGGCATCAAGATATAATTTCCAGAACTTCAACGACGCCGTTAATGATGTTACCACAGATGCTTCGGGTAATGTATATGTTACCGGATACAGTATATCAACACTTAATGGAGATGATTATGCAACAATTAAGTATAGCCCTTCCGGGGTTCAGCAGTGGGTTCAGAGATATACATCAAGCGGCAATGATCATGATGAAGCATTTGCAATTGCCGTTGACGGCGCCGGGAGTGTATATGTTACGGGACAGGCGGCAGTTTCAACATCTGATTACGTAACTATTAAATATAATTCTACAGGCGTACAGCAATGGTTTGCTGTCTATAATAATGGCACCACGGATGGAGCTGTTGATATGGAGCTTGATGCAAATAATAATTTATTGGTAACCGGCTTCAGTATAGGAACAGGCACGAGCTATGATTATGTAACTATTAAGTATTCTCAGCTTGTTGGCATTGAGCCTGTTTCAGGTGAAATTCCAAATGAATTTTCATTATACCAAAATTATCCTAATCCCTTCAATCCCGTAACAAATATTGAGTTCTCAATTCCGAAAAGCTCCCCGGTAAAGATAACCGTGTACAACTCAACAGGCAAAGAAATTGAAACAATTGTTAATGGCGAATTGAGCGCAGGCACATATAATGTTGACTGGAACGCTTCAACGTATTCAAGCGGGATATACTTTTATAAAATTATTGCAGGTGGATTTTCAGAGACAAAGAAAATGATCTTAGTTAAATAAAAATCTAGAAGGAGAAATTATAATGAAAACATTATATATATTGTTGTTCTGTTTCTTATCATTAGATGCTGTTTGTTACTCTCAATGGGTTCAAACGGCAGGAACTCCGCAAGGAGGCGGAATAACTGATATGCTAATTACCTCCAACGGAACAATGGTTGTAACATGTTCAAGCTTCAATTTTCCTAACGGTCAATCCGGCGGAATAAGACACTCAACCAACGGAGGGACAACGTGGGAAAACGATTATATGCATTACACCGCAAGAACACTTGCTCTCGGTCAAAATGGCTACGTATATGCAAGCTCTTGGGATTATCCAAGCATATCCGAAGGGCTCTGGGTTTCATTTAATCAGGGAACAGTTTGGCAGGGCCACTTGTATTTAATAGGTTCAAACAATAATATTTTCTCCATACTGGTTAGGGATAACAACCAAACCATATACATAGGGACAAGAACCGGCGTAAGAAAAAGCACGAACGGCGGCGGAAGCTTCAATCCAGTAAATAACGGAATCCCTGCGAACAGCTGGGTAAGGGATATAGAAGCCGATTCTGCAGGAGTACTTGCTGCGGCAACTACCAACGGACTCTTCATTTCCACAAATAATGCAGTTTCATGGCAGCAGGCAACCGGAATTGCAGAAGGGGATACAGTTGTCAGGCTTGCATTCAATTACAGTACTCAGCCACGCTCCTCCGGAGAAACCAGAACATTGCTGGCCGGAACTGTTGAGGGAAAATTATATCAGTCTGAAGATTTCATTTACACTACAATGGCTGTTAATTTCGTTTTCGGTCTTTCTGAAATTTCGGATATTGAAATTGAATATCCGGAAAAAGAGGAAGGGCCGAAAGTTATGACGGTCTTAACTGTTCAAAACAATGGACAGTCCACAGGGTGCAATGTTTCAACAAATAACGGCAGCTCGTGGATGCAATTTAACAACGGAATACCTACGCTGGTTACATTGACCGCAGCGGCATATGGCAGCATAGCCGCAGGAATTCTCGCAATTTTCCTTGGAACTGACGGAAAAGCTTTAGATGGAGCAAAAATATTCAAATGGCTGAAAACGATAGGGATTAAGCAAATTTCATCCGAAGTTCCTGATAAGTTTTCGCTTTCACAAAATTATCCAAACCCGTTTAATCCAATGACAAAGATAAAATTCAAAGTCTCCCGTGCTTCGGATATTAACATAACTGTATTTGATGTTCTTGGCCAGCATGTTACAACACTGGTGAATGAAAGGCTTAATGCCGGAAGTTATGAAACCCAGTGGAATGCGGCCGATATGCCCGGCGGAGTATATTTTTACCGCCTGGAAACCAATGATTTTACTGAAACGAAAAAAATGATACTTGTGAAGTAATAAAAAATGTTTTATTCACGGGAGAGTTTAATTCATAAGCTCTCCCGCTTTATTCATCAGCCAGATCTTATTTATTAATGCGTGGTCTTCCGAGATCTCTTTCTTTATTTTGTTCAGGAGAAATCCTTTATCCGTGATTGCTGAATTTTTCAGGTCAAACAACCTCTTAGAATAATTGATAAAGTTATTAACCTGCTCACGCACCTTATCGTGAACAATTTTATTATTTAATATAAAATGTTTGTATGTATCTATATGTGAATAAAAGGGCTCTGTTTCATTTAGGTCATAATATATTTTTAAAGTCAATGACCTTATGTTATGCTTAAATGCAAATTCTTCAGTGCTAACTTTTGCCAGTTCGGTCAGTGATTCTTCGGTTTTCTTTTTCCAGTAACAGCTTAACGCATTGCAAAAATGAAGAGTGTCCCGCCGCAGATCTTCTTTTACTTCACCAATATTCCCTCGGATAAATGTTTCTACCCATTCAAACTCACCCGCTTCAAACCCCGTGGCAACTATACTTATAAAAAAAATATTTGAAATATAACTGACCGGTCCTTTATGTGATCCTTTTTCAACAGACTGCCTGTAGAGGAAGAACTGCTCTTTGACAAATTCCGATTTTCCTTCCGTAACTTTTGTGTAACAGTAGTTTTCAAGAACACTTTGAATGCTTTTTCTTTCAATGCTGCTTAATATATCGAAGTTCTTTTTAAAAATATCCTTAAGCAGGTAAAAATATTTTTCGGCATTTGTTTGTATAAGCTTAAATGAGAGATAATTAGCTTCTATGTAAGGAATCCTCAGAAATTTTTTACCTTCATGTTCAAAAAAGATATCAATTTCATTTGAAAAATTCAGTGTAAAGCTGAAGTTAGAAATATGCGATTGCCTGGTGAGCATATACGAGTTATAATAAAGGATCTTTATCAGGAATCCCGCCGTTACCAGGTCCGAGATCTCCTGGAAAAGACTGTTTTCCTTTATATAGGTATCCTCAGTTTCCTTCAAAAAACTGTTATATAACATGCCAAGCTCTGCTTTTCTCTCGTAATATAATTCATCTTTAACAGAGAGTTGTTCTATTTGCCTGGCTGTATTTTCTTTTTGTTTCAAAAAATGATTCTGAAGATTTCTATGCATAAGCTCTTCAAGAAGCAGAATATCTTTTCTGAAGCCGCTGGTTTTAAGGTTTTTTATTATTAAAAATTCTTCTGCAAGGCTTAAAAAGTCTGAGATAATGTTTCTCATAGCGCCGTCGCTGTATTTTTTCGCCGGGAATAGGTGAGAGTATACCATTTCCTTATCAAGCCCGGGGCTGTCATAGTCCGGGTGATATTTCAAAATGTATTCCGCCAGGTCACGTAGTACTTTTTCTTTATTGAAAAAAGGGATACTGATAAAATCTTTGAAATCTCTGATTTCATCATTACTAAAGGATTTCAGGCAGGTAATAAGCTTTGATTTCTGCATTTTTTGGCTGTTGTGTGGTGACAAAATAGCAAGAAAAGCTTAAAAATAAAGTGGATTTCGCATTTTTCTCTAAAAAAATTTCTACACTTTGCATATTTTTTCTTTGTTCAATCCGTATTTGAAAACCTATATTTGATCCATGATAGAGCTTATTAAAATATTTAGAAATGAATTTATTAAAGCAAGTGTGTTTCTCGGGATATTTTTTATATCAATAATTTATGTAATACTGTTAACGGGTAATAACATAGAGAAAATAGCGGAATATTTTATAACATTAATTAAATTTTAATTTGAAATCAATAATAATATTTTCAATAATTTTAGTATTCATAATAGCTTTCTCAAATGGATGCCAGCAGAGGGAGCCGGAAAAAAAAGAAATGCAGGAAAAACGCAGTCTTTACATTACTAAGACAAATCTTCATAACGACTACTGTTTATACAGAGTGTTTGAGGACTTTAACCGAAAAACTATCATTGATACAATTTGCATAACATGTTATCCTTATGATTCCATTTCGACCGGTTGTGTAGATGAAAAGGAATACAGGTTCGTATATGACCAGGAATATCATGAAGAAGATACAACAATGCATTGGAAACCAATGTACATCGAGAGAATCCCGGATTTTATTTTTGGTGGGTGTATTAAATGCCCGGAAGGAAAAAAAAGATATAAACAAACAAGTTACGGATATACAGGTTTTTAAATTAAATAATTAAATGGAGAAACTAAAGATGAAAACTTTATTACTTTTTATGATCACTCTTTTAGGCATCAATTCTGTTTTGTTCAGCCAGCAGTGGACTCAGGTTTCAACGCCGCAGGGAGGTGGAGTTACGGATATGATCGTACTTGCAGACGGTACAATAATTGTAACCACAGCAAGCTTCAACTGGCCCGCAACTTCAACAAGAGGCGGAGTAAGGCGTTCTACCGATGGAGGAACAACATGGGAAAATACTGTTGATGTTTACAACGCAAGAACTTTATACCGGAGCACTACGGGAAAACTTTTTGCTTCTTACTGGCCGTATCCTGCAAATGAAGGGCTTATATATTCAACAAATAACGGCATGCTGTGGATCTCAGGTTATTCCGTTGGGGCAAATAATAATATTTTTTCTATACATACAGCAGATAATGACCAGACTGTATATATAGGCACTCGAACAGGGGTTTTAAAAAGTACAAACGGCGGCTTAAATTTTACAGCCACAGGGCCCGGTATACCCGCAAATACTTTTGTGTATGACCTGGATATAGATTATACCGGAAGTTACATAGCTGCAGGAACTTCAAAAGGGCTTTATGTTTCTTCTGATAACGGTTCAAACTGGATACCGGTCTCTGGTGTCCCGCAAACTGATACAATTTATACACTGAAGTTTGTGCATTTTACAACGGATGGGGCTATTCCTGAAAATAAACTGATTGCGGGTTCAACCAACGGTGAACTTTTTATGAATTCTACCGAATTTACTGCGGCGCTCCTTATTTATACTTTTTTCGGAAAAATAGGGAAACTGCAGGTTATTAAAGATGCAGAGCTGGAGTTCCTAGGAGCCGGGCTTCTCCGGTTTGGTGCTGATAACTCAGTTAATGCCGGTTTTGCTTTATCTACAGATAGAGGCTTAAGCTGGTACCAAACAAATAATGGATTACCATCTGACCCTCTGGTATCTGCTTTGGCATATCAGGTACAGGGAAATAGTATCAGGTATTATGCAGGCATGTTTGAAAATACAAGCACAGGGGCTAAAGTATATAGAATGGATTCTCCGATCGGTATCCACCAAATTTCTTCAGAAGTTCCAAACGCGTTTTCACTTTCACAAAACTATCCAAACCCGTTTAATCCAATGACAAAAATAAAGTTCAATGTGTCTAAAGCCTCAAATGTAAATATTACTGTTTTTGATGTTCTGGGCAGGCATATTACTACACTTGTAAATGAAAAACTAAATGCGGGAGAATACGAGACGGAGTGGGATGCAATAAATATGCCGGGGGGAATCTATTTCTATAGGTTAGAGACCGATGATTTCACAGAAACGAAAAAAATGATACTTGTAAAATAGCTTTTACTCAAAACATTTCACTAAAGCCGTCTAAACGACGGCTTTTTTAATTAATTGATTATAATACACATTTTCGCTATAATTGATGATTATTTTATATAAATTTATTAGTTAAAACTATGAAAAAGCTCTTTTTCGGTTCATTAACCATTTTAGCGGCTTCATTCATTATGTTTTCTGCATGCAATAAGGGCGGCGGAAATGAAATCCTTATCGGCGAGTATGGTTCGCTCACCGGTTCAGAGGCTACTTTCGGCATTTCATCAACGAACGGCCTGAAGCTTGCAATTGAAGAGTGCAACAATAACGGCGGCCTGCTTAACAAGAAGGTAAAACTGATAACATACGATGATCAGGGCAAACCCTCTGAGGCACAGACAGTAGTTCAGAGGCTCATTAAGAATGATAATGTTATAGCGGTGATCGGAGAAGTAGCTTCTTCACGCTCCAAGGCGGGTGCCCCGATCTGCCAGCAAAATAAAATACCGATGATATCACCGGCATCAACTAATCCGGAAGTTACAGCTATCGGCGATTATGTATTCAGAGTTTGTTTCATAGATCCTTTCCAGGCTACAGTACTCACAAAATTTGCAGTAAATTCGCTCAAAGTAAAAAGAGTGGCTATATTAAAAGATGTTAAGAATGCATACAGCACCGGGCTGGCTGAATTCTTTGAAAAGGAATTTAAAGCTGCCGGGGGAGAAATTATTGAAGTGCAGTCATACTCAGCAGGCGATAAGGATTTCAAAGCCCAGCTTACTGCAATCAAATCAAAGAACCCCGAAGCGATCTTTATACCCGGTTATTATACTGATGTTGGTTTAATAGCCATACAGGCAAGAGAGATCGGGATTACAGTTCCTTTATTTGGAGGCGACGGGTGGGAATCCGAGAAGCTGACCGAAGGAAAAGCAAAAGATGCGCTTGAAGGCTGCTATTTCTCAACACACGTATCGACAGAAAATCCTGATCCGGCTGTACAGAACTTTATAAAAAAGTATAAAGAGAAATATAATATGATGCCGGATGCTATGAGCTTTCTTTCTTATGACGCTGGATTGATATTATTTGATGCTATCAAAAGGGCAGGATCGCTCGAATCCGAGAAGATCAAGAATGAACTTGCCAGGACAAAAGATTTTGCCGGCGTAACAGGTAAGATTTCAATCAATGAACAGCGCAATGCTATAAAACCAGCTGTGATACTTGAGATCAAAGGCGGACAGTTCAAATATAAAGAAACGATTCAGCCATAGATGGCGGGATAGCAAGATAGTGAAATAGTGAAATGGGTTTTAATGATGAGTTCAGAGACAGAACAAAGCAATTTGCATTAAGAGTTATAAAACTATTTCGCTCTTTGCCGAACAACGATGAGGCGAGGATAATCGGTAAACAGTTGCTGCGTTCTGCATGTTCAGTTGGTGCTAATTTCAGAGCAGCAACCAGGTCCAGATCGGATGCTGAGTTTTATTCGAAGTTATCTATTGTGGTTGAAGAAGCTGATGAATCGGCATTCTGGATTGAGTTGTTGATGGCTTCGGGTATTGTTTCTAAAACTAAATTAGAATCATTGTACAATGAATCAATCGAAATCACCAAGATAACTGCAGTATCCAGAAAAACAGCAAAATTCAAAAAATGATTTTTTTCGCTATTTCACCATTTCAATATTTCGCTATCTAGTTTATGACAGAGTTTATTCAGCAGGTATTTAACGGACTTTCGCTTGGAAGCATTTATGCACTCATAGCGCTTGGTTATACAATGATATACGGGATTCTCCGTTTCATAAACTTCGCACATGGTGATGTATTCATGATAGGGGCGTTTTCAGGGTACTACCTCGGAATACTTTTTTCCTTTGCTACGGCAGGCGGCGGAACTTCTCTTGGTCTGGCTTTCCTTATACTGATTGGAGCAATGGCTATTACCGGAGCGCTGGGTTTTATTATAGAAAAACTTGCATATAAACCGCTGAGGAAATCTCCAAAGCTTGCAATACTTATTACGGCAATCGGTGTTTCGTTGTTTCTGGAATATTCCGGGCAGCTTGTTTTCGGCGCAGACCCGAAATCCTTCCCTTCACTTCTGGAAAATAAACCTGTCGTCAGTTTATCGGGTGCTGTTATCGGGTCAAATCCATTGGTCGTATTGCTCACTGCAGCGCTGCTTATGATCGGACTCAGGATTATTGTAATGAAAACAAAGATCGGAACAGCAATGCGGGCAGTATCATATAACCCTACTGCTGCAAGCTTGATGGGTATCAACATCAATGCAATTATCAGTTTTACTTTTGTTGTAGGCTCATCACTGGCAGGGGCTGCTGGTATTTTATACGGACTCAATTACCCAAGCATCGATCCGCTTATGGGAATTCTTCCCGGGCTAAAGGCTTTTGTTGCTGCAGTACTCGGCGGAATCGGAAATATCCCAGGTGCTGCCATCGGCGGAATGATAATCGGGCTGCTTGAAACTTTTGTTACTGGATATATATCACCTACTTACCGTGATGCGATTGCATTCGGGATCCTGATACTTATTTTACTCTTTAAACCGACCGGAATACTCGGCAAGAAAGAAGTTGAAAAAGTATAGATTATTTTTGATTAAAGTTAACAAGTATTTAAGGCGTTCAATTTTGTGAACGCTTTTTTATTGAACAGAAATCATGACAGAACAAAATATAAAACAGGACGTTTTAGAGCGTATCAGTAAAATTCCTATTGTGAAGACCCTTGGATTTGAATTCATTGAAATGAGCGGTGGTGTATGTAAAGCTGTAGTTATGTATGATAAAAAGTATGACGGAATATTCAAATCGTTTCACGGCGGACTCTTAATGACGGTTGCCGATTCAGTTTCCGCTTTTGCCGTTCTTACTCTTGCCGGTGCCGATGCCAATATTACTACAACAGACATGAATATCCGTTTTCTTGCTCCCTGCAGAAGCGATGTGACTGCAGTTGCTGCTGTGATAAAGCTCGGCAAAACACTTGCTCCGGTAGCTGTTGAGCTTTTTGATGAAAATGGAGTTAAGGTTGCGGTTGCACAGGTCAATTATATGATAATCAGAAAATAGATCATAAATTTGTATCTTAGAATTAATTCCGATTCATTTTTTCTCAAATAATCAAAGCGGTATTTATAATATAAATTGAAAAAAACTTCGCTTCTTATTTTTTTTACGATTGTATTTTCTGTTTACGGACTTGTTAACCTTTATATTTTCATGACAGGTTTACATGCCATTCCCTCAGATTATCTTTTACTCTATTCACTCTTATTCCTGTTCCTGTCATTATCATATATAATCGGAAGGTTTCTGGAGCGAAAGTTTCTTAACGCAGTTTCGGGACTTTTTGTGTGGATAGGTTCCTTCTGGCTGGCTGCAATGGTATATTTCCTGCTAGCATGTTTTTTGCTTGATATATTACGGATTGCGGCATTGATCTCCGGTGTTGACATGCGAACTGTTTACTTCAATTATGACCTGTTAAAGCTTATTGTGTTTATCATAGTCCTTTCGATTGTAAGCATAATCGTGGTCGCCGGATTTTTCAATGCAGGAAATCCGCGAATAAAGGAAATTGAAATTGCCATTGACAAAAAAGCAGGTAAATTATCTCAGTTGAAAATTGCAGTTGCCTCTGATATTCACCTTGGCACAATAATCTGCAGGAAAAGACTGGAAAAGATAGTTGAGAAAATAAACAGCATGGAATCAGATATTGTTCTATTGCCGGGAGATGTTGTGGATGAAGACCTTGGACCTGTGATAAAACAGAACCTGGGAGAAGTATTGAAAAAGATCACCTCAAAATACGGAGTATTTGCCGTTACCGGCAATCATGAATATATCGGCGGCGTTGAGCCGGCAGTCAAATACCTGACTGAACACGGTATTACTGAACTGCGCGATAGTTTTGTAAAAATAGATGATTCGTTTTATCTCATCGGTAGAGAAGACCGTTCCGGCAAACAATTCGGCGGTAAGTGGAGAAGACCCCTTGAAGAAATTATAACCGGAATAGATAAAGAATTTCCGCTTATTCTGATGGATCACCAGCCTTCAAAACTTGATGAAGCTGAAAAAGCCGGAATTGATCTCCAGCTCTCAGGGCATACGCACCATGGACAGCTTTGGCCTTTCAATTTCATAACAAAGAAAATTTATGAACTTAGCATGGGATATAAGAAAAAAGGAAACACTCATTATTATGTTTCATGCGGTGTTGGTACATGGGGACCCCCGATAAGGACAGGAAATAAGCCTGAAATAATTTCACTTACTTTGAATTTTGGTTAATTAATGTGCTTTTCCAGCTCATCAATTTTTTCCAGCACCCACTCTTTTTCGATAAAGTATTCATTTTCGTTTACTTTTTTCTTAATTAACATAAGTTTCACTTCATCGGGCTTTAATCCGGCATCTATCAAGTTTGAAATATACTTAAGAAATTGCATAAATGATTTTTTCCTGCCTTCAGGTAATTTCCCATATTTCGTAATATAGTGCCTGCTTGAATCGATCACCGAATATGCGTTTTCAAAAGATCCGGTTTCGTAAAATATCTTGATCATCATATTTCTTACCCATTGTTTTCCGATGCTGAAATCAATTGTTACCTTTGCAACATACTCAAGTGCCTTATCAAAATGTTTTTTTTCAAAAGATATTTCTGCCAGTGCATAGTTGACTGCGAAATTTTCGTGCTGGGGGTCCAGCTTATTCCTGTAATGATCGATAAATTTTTGAGCCCATGCGAATTTATTCAATCTTGCCGCATTTCTTACTTTTTGCAGAAAAGTTGTATAATTTACATAATCAGACAAATCGTAAATTCCGTTTTCCAGTATCTCGATATCGTTTTCCAGAAGCTCTTTTCGGTATTGATTTTTCCCTTCCCTTATCATTTTAGTGCAAAATGATTCAAGATTGTTATAAATATTGATACGCCCGAATTCATCGAGTTTATTGAGGAAACTGTTCTTAAGGGATTTAAGCCTGAAATAATAAGATTCATCACTTCTTGAGATTATCATTAACCCGTAATATTTGATCATTATTACAGGATATTTTTTCATAAACTCCGGATTATCATTAATGAATTTTATAACCTCTTCCATGAAATAAGCAGTTATTTCAGCATTAAAGATCCTTTTGCTGATAGCAATGCTTCTGTAGATATCAAGTGACCTTGCAAGAAAGTGCACAAAAAAGTTATCCGATTCATTCTGCAGGTTGTACAGCCCCGGCAGCTGCCTGTAAATTGAAAAGTCATTAACGAGGATGTCAATTAATTGCCTGTTGAAATAATTATTAAGGGTCAAAGAATTTTCATCCAGAAATTTATAGCATTCAGCAGTTTGTTTCATGAATGCTTTATCAAGTTTTCGCTTTCCCAGGCTGGAAATAAGATACTCCTTTCTTTTAAATTCATCTGCATCTAATTCCATTTGAACAATAAATTTCTCTGCCAGTTTGTAAAGATCTGAATTCAGCTTTCGCATTATCCCATCATTATATTTTGACCCGGGATACAGTTTAGAATGCATATTCTCCTTTGTGTAATCCTTTTGTGTGAATCCGGGATAAAAAACTTTTAGATTCAGGTAATAATCATAAATTATCTTATGCCTGATATTCTTACCTTCAGTAAAGTACGGTGATCGAAGAAACTTATCAAATTCTTTTATCTCCTTTTTTGAGAAAGTCTTAAGGAGTGATATTAAGTTTGAATTTTCCATAATTGCAATTATAACAAAAAATACATCCAAAACCACTGCACAATAATATATTATTTATATTAAAATACTTAAAATAAGGGTATTTTATATTATTATGCACTGCACAATTATGAAAAATATTCTTTGGATGATTTTTGAATGAATATTATGTTTACAGAAAATATTACCATGAAAAAAATAATTTATTCGTTTTTGTCAATTTTCTTATGCTTTATATTCAATTTGTTAAGCGGCTGTGTTGATCAGGATCAATTACCCAATTTAAGATCCTGGGTTTACCTTGTCCAAAAGCCAAATACAAATATTATTGATGAAGGACAGGCATCATACGGAATAGTTGTAGGAGACAGCGGAGCTGTAGCTACCAGTGACGGAAGACCTCCTGTTCCATGGATAGATAGAATAAGCGGGACGACTCAAGGGCTGAATTTTGTAAAAATATACAACCATCCTGATTCAATTATAGCATTTGCTGTAGGTAATAATGCTACAGTACTGCGCTCGGTTGATAAAGGGCATACATGGGTCAACAGAAATATTCCATTTGAATCCTCAAACCTGTACGGGCTTGATTTTCTTCCCGGATTTGCTCCGAATTCCCCGGCTGGTGAAGTTAATGTTGTGGTTTGCGGTAATTCAGGTAAAGTATGGAAGTCAACATATACTGTCAGCGGATGGTCATGGGTAAACCTTTCAATCAGTACAACAAAAAAGTTCAATTCCGTAGCTGCAGTCAATTCACAGCTTTTTGCCGTTGTTGGCGATAGCGGAATAATATACAGAACACTTAACGGAGGCACGAACTGGGAAAACAGAAGTATAACTTCTACAGTCTCACTGAAAAAAGTCGTGACCCCCAGATATGACAGGTACTGCGCAGTCGGTACTAACGGCTCAATTTATATGTCAACCGATTACGGGTACAACTGGTCACTGAGATCAAGCAGTACAACTCAAACCCTCAGAGATGTAATTTTTTCCGGTGTTGATTCAGGGCTGGTTGTTGGCGATGCCGGCACTGTCAGATATACAACCAACGGCGGACTCACTTGGTTTTCCGACCCCAATTTTAACAACCTGACTTCAAAAAATATTTTGTGCGTTTCAAAAGTAGATCAAAATACAGTTAATTCAATTACAAGAAACAATGTCTCACAAAATGACGATGCGTTGGTTGATACAACCTTCTTCCTCGCTGTTTCATCCGAACCATTTTCCGGAATTCAGCCGATTTCAAATTTTATTGCAGAAATCTTTAATTTAAAACAGAATTATCCCAATCCGTTTAATCCGGTTACAAAAATAAGGTTTGATGTTCCGGCAAACGTGAAAGGTGAAATGTCAGACGTGAAAATCATAATTTATGATATTAACGGAAAGGAGATCGATATACTGGTGGAAGAATCTGTGAGAGCCGGTCAGTATGAAGTCACCTGGAATGCGGTAAACTATCCCAGCGGGGTATACTTTTATACAATTCTGGCGGATGAATATAAGGAAACGAAAAAG